>VERJ01000054.1 GCA_018882795.1 Burkholderiaceae bacterium
ATCGATCAGTATCTGCGGATTACGGTGGGGACTGATGCGCAGGTTGCGGCGCTCATTGGGGCGCTGGGCGATATCGTTCGATAGATGCTCGGGGCCTAGCCTCGGCTTTGTTTTTCGAAGGCTCGGGGCCTAGCGCTGGGGGTTTTCTCTCGTCGCGGTCGCAAAACCTAAATCGAAAAGCGTTTTGCTCCGACGCTCCTCAAGTAAATCCCCCAACGCTCTCCCCTCGGGAAATTGATTGCCTCAGTCAAGTAACACGACTGGAGAGCGTCGGGATTTCGAACCGGCGAACGCCTGCAGCCGGGCAAAACCCGGCGCTAGGCCAGGAGCCATCTTTCTACACGAGGGGAGAGCATCGGGATGTCGACGAGTTGAGCGTCGGAGGCAAACGCTTTTAGCTGTTGTTTGCCGACCGCGAAACGAGCGACACCCGAGGCTAGGGCCCGAGCGCCCCAGCTAAAACGCTACGCCGGCACGCAGTCAACAAAATATTCGACCTTGCCATCCACATCCTGCTCTACAAGCCCATGGATGTCGGCCTCGAACCCAGGAAACTGTTCGTTAAAGCGCCGCGCAAACTGCAGGTACTGAATGATGGTCTTGTTAAACCGCTCACCGGGAATGAGTAGCGGAATGCCCGGCGGATAAGGCGTGAGCAGACTAGTGGTGATGCGGCCTTCCAATTGATCAATCGGCACACGCTCCACTTTGCGATGCGCCAGGCAGGCAAAGGCTTCTGCAGGTTTCATCGCCGGATCCATGTTCGAGAGATACATCTCCGTGGTGAGCCGCGCGACATCCTGGGCCTTGTACATGTCGTGCAATTGCTGACAGAGATCGGCTAAACCCACACGCTCATAGCGCGGATACTTGGCGCAGAACTCCGGCAGTACACGCCACATCGGCTGATTCTTGTCGTAATCATCTTTGAACTGCTGCAAGGCAGTGAGCAGCGTGTTCCAGCGGCCCTTGGTGATGCCGATCGTGAACATGATGAAAAATGAATACAGACCAGTCTTTTCTACAATCACGCCATGCTCGGCCAGGTACTTGGTGACAATGGATGCGGGAATGCCGCGCGCATCAAACTCACCTTTGATGTTTAAGCCCGGCGTAACCACGGTGGACTTTATTGGATCGAGCAGATTAAAGCCTGGCATCAGGCCATCAAATCCGTGCCAATCGTCCTCCGGTTTCAGTTCCCAATCGGCACGATTGGCCATGCCGTCGGTGTCAGCCGTGATGTGCTCCGGCCCCCAGACCTTGAACCACCAGTCCATACCAAACTCTTCGTCGACCTTGCGCATGGCACGACGGAAATCCAAGGCCTCAACAATCGATTCCTCAACGAGTGCAGTGCCGCCCGGCGGCTCCATCATGGCGGCCGCGACATCCAGCGATGCAATGATTGAGTATTGCGGACTGGTCGAGGTATGCATCAGGTACGCTTCATTGAAAATGTCGCGATCCAGCTTTCGGGTCTCGGATTCCTGCACCAGAATCTGCGACGCCTGCGACAAGCCCGCCAGCAGTTTGTGAATCGACTGCGTGGAAAAAATCAGTGGATCTTTGGGCCGTGGCCGGTCTTTGCCGATCGCGTGCATGTTTTTATAAAAGTCATGAAATGCAGCATGCGGCAGCCAGGCTTCATCAAAATGCAGGGTATCGATGGAGCTGCCCAGGACTTCCTTGATCATCTCCACGTTGTAAAGCACACCGTCATACGTGCTCTGCGTCAGAGTGAGCACCCGCGGTTTGGCCTTGCCGTTGCCGGCCGTCAATGCTTCGCGGGCAAACGGATTGGTTTCAATTTTTTTCTGAATGTTTTCCGGTTTGAACTCATCCAACGGAATCGGCCCGATGATGCCCAGATGATTGCGCGTAGGCATCAGAAATACCGGGATTGCACCGGTCATGATGATCGAGTGCAGCACACTCTTGTGGCAGTTGCGATCAACCACCACAATGTCACCCGGGGCAACGGACGAGTGCCAGACAATCTTGTTGGAAGTCGATGTTCCGTTCGTAACAAAAAAGCAGTGATCGGAATTAAAAATACGTGCAGCGTTGCGCTCGGAAGCAGCCACCGGTCCAGTGTGATCGAGCAACTGGCCCAATTCATCCACGGCATTGCAGACATCGGCGCGCAGCATGTTCTCGCCAAAGAACTGATGAAACATCTGGCCCACGGGCGACTTTAAAAACGCCACGCCACCAGAGTGACCGGGGCAGTGCCAGGAATAGGAGCCATCCTGCGCATAGTCGAGCAAGGCCCGGAAAAACGGCGGTGCCAGCGAATCCATATAGGACTTCACTTCGCGCAGAATGTGGCGGGCCACAAACTCCGGCGTGTCTTCAAACATATGAATAAAACCGTGCAGCTCGCGCAGCACATCGTTGGGAATGTGACGCGAAGTCCGTGTCTCGCCGTAGATGTAGATTGGAATTTCGGCGTTACGGAAACGAATCTCACTCACAAACGCACGCAGATTCTTCAGGGCAGCATCAATTTCTTCCTTCGTGCCCGAGCCGAACTCTTCGTCATCGATGGAAAGAATGAAGGCCGAGGCGCGGCTTTGCTGCTGGGCAAACTGGGAGAGGTCGCCGTAGCTGGTTACCCCCAGCACCTCGACACCTTCTTTTTCCAAGGCATCGGCCAGGGCCCGGATGCCCAGGCCCGAAGCGTTCTCCGAACGGAAATCCTCATCAATGATCACGACCGGAAAACGAAACTTCATGGCACGCCGCCCCTCCCGAAAAACAGAGACGGGATAGTAGGGCAAAACCCGGCTGCAGGGTCGACTTTCGCCGATCAGGCTGGCAGGCCGTGGTAAGGATGCAACCGGAGGGGTTTAGCACTCGGGAACCTCGAGTGCTAAAATTCGTCTCAGGCAAGAACCATCGGCTTAAGGAGGTCTTCTGCATGAGTGCACAGGCTTTAACCGCTGACCACCCCCTGGCAACGCTCTCCCTGTCGCCCGGCGGCAACCTGGACGCCTATGTGCGGGCTGTTCAGCAGTTTCCTATCCTCTCCCCGGAACGGGAAGAGGCGCTCGCCCTACGGTTCAGAACCATGAACGATCTTGAGGCCGCGAGAGAGTTAGTGTTAACTCACTTGCGTCTTGTGGTCTCTGTCTCCCGTCAGTTCAAAGGCTATGGCCTGCCACAGGCTGATCTGATCCAAGAAGGCAATATCGGCCTGATGAAGGCCGTGAAGCGCTTTGACCCCACCCGCGGCGTGCGCCTAGTGTCCTTTGCCATGCTGTGGATCAAGGCCGAAATCCACGAGTACATCCTGCGCAACTGGCAGCTGGTGAAGATCGCCACCACCAAGGCCCAGCGCAAGCTGTTCTTCAATCTGCGGTCAATCAAGCAGACCTTGGGTATCCAGGATGGCGTGTCAGATGACCAGGCCAAGACCATCGCCCGGCAGCTCAGCGTCGAGCCCCAAGAAGTGCTGGAGATGGATCAGCGCATGGCAGGTGGCGACATTGCGATTGAAGGCAAGCTGGAAGATGGTGAAGAGTCATTCGCACCGATTGCCTATCTGGCCGCACCCGATGCGGATCCGGCACAGGTGGTGGAGCGTCAGCAGTCCGCAAGCCTGCAATCCGAGGGTCTGTTGCGCGCACTCAATGCGCTGGATGAGCGCAGCCGTGAGATCGTGATTGCCCGCTGGCTGCGCGAAGATGACGAAGGCGGCAGCACCACGCTTCAGGAACTGGCAGACCGCTATGGCATCTCGGCCGAGCGGGTGCGGCAGATTGAGGTGGCAGCGCTAAAGAAACTCAAGGCGCATCTCACGTAACGCTGCCGCTTATGAAGTGTCTTGCAAAGGGCCTGGGCGCAAAGATGATCCCAGGCCTTTTTCTTTGGCTCAGTCTGAGTGTCGGAATCTGCGGTGGCGCCACAGCAGAAACTCGGTCCGTTGGTGCGATCTCGCAAATCCACGGCCTGCAGTGGGACATACACGAAATCACCATAGGCCAAGTCAAGCAGATGTCAAAAGCGACAGGCTTTGTGAGTCAAGCGGAACGCGAGGGCGGCGGCTATGTGTACGAGACGGGCTGGACAAAGAAATCGGGCTGGAACTGGCGCAGTCCCTTCGGAGCGCCCGGAAATGACAACGAGCCTGCGGTGCATCTGACTTTTGATGAAGCACAACACATCTGCAAGTTTTTCGGTAAACGACTGCCCACTGATTCTGAGTGGACAAAAGCTGCCTATCTTGAGCAACGCGACAACCCACCCGCTGGATTTATAAAAGGGAAACGATATACCTACCCGAGTGGCGACTCTGCTAGCGCAAGCCATTGTTTAAACGGCTGTGGAAATTACAAGGGCACAGCCCCTGCAGGCAGCCTAAACCGCGGCGTGGGCCATGTACCCGTGATGACGACACCCGCAGGCGTCAACGGTCTATATGAGATGGGTGGAAATGTCTGGGAGTGGGTTGATACCGGCCCCGGCAATGAGCGCATCACCCGCAGCAGTTCCTGGTGGTATGGCGCCGAGCGCCAACTTGAAACTGATATCGCTACCAAGCCGCGTGATACGCGGGTGGTTTACATCGGTTTTCGGTGTGTGCGCTAAATTAGATAGTGATCGACCAGTAAGGCCGCAAACAAGAGTGCCAAATAATTGATGGAATATTTAAAGGTCTTACGCGCCAATTGCTCGCTGTAGTTCCGATATAAAAGCCATGTCAGCCACAAAAAGTAGCCGCCAAGTGCGAGTGCGCTCACCAGATACACCACACCACTCATGCCCACCAGAGTAGGCAGCAGGGTGGTCGCCACCAGCAACAAGGTATAGAGCAGGATATGCAACCGGGTGAACTCACCCCCATGGGTCACAGGCAGCATGGGCAGTCCGCTGCGCGCATAGTCATCCGTGCGATAAAGGGCCAGGGCCCAGAAATGCGGCGGAGTCCAGACAAAAATAATCAGAAATAAAATCCAGGCTTCAATCGGTGCCTGGCCAGTAATGGCCGCCCATCCCAACACGGGTGGCATGGCCCCTGATGCGCCGCCGATCACAATGTTCTGCGGGGTGAGGGGCTTCAGAATCACCGTGTAAATAATTGCGTAGCCCACGAATGTCGCCAGGGTGAGCCAGGTGGTGAGCGGATTTACGAAGGCATAGAGCAGAAATGTGCCTATGCCACCCAGAATTCCCGAGAACACGAGTGTCTGCAGTGGCGTGAGCGTGCCAGAAGGCAGTGGCCTCCAGGCCGTGCGGGCCATCTTGGCATCGATGTGCTGCTCAACCAAACAATTCACCGCAGCTGCGGCACCTGCCACCAGGGTGATGCCAATGGTTGCATTCAGTAAGGGCATGAGCGGTGGCCAGCCTGGAATCGAAAGAAACATGCCAATCACTGCGCAAAAGGTAATCAGCATCACGACCCGGGGCTTGGTCAGGGCCATGTACTGCTTCAGGATCGATGATTGGGTTAGGGTGAAGTCATTCATAGCGCATTGGGTTGGCCATCAGCCGATTCTTGATGCTTTGAGCAAACGATTGATGTCTTTTTTCATGCCATTAGGATCGGGATTATCCGGGAAACGCATCATCAGGTTGCCTAGGGGATCCACGACCCAGATGTTGCTTGCGCCCGCATTACGGGACACCGACTGACTGGCTACCGAGAGCCAATTCGTAATCAACTGGTCTTGCGGGGGCGTGGCTTGAAGCTTTACCACCCACAGGCCCTCGTGCTCGGCCAAAAGCGCCGAGTCCGGTGTGCCTGCGTCGGTCAGGATCCAGAGCCGCTCGACCCGTTCCCGTTCCCGGCCCGTCGTGAGCCGGATCTGGCGCATCAGCCAGAGCTCCTGTTTGCAGGCCTCGGAACAGGCCGAGGGGCCAATACGAATCATCAGCCAGCGGCCCTGCCAGGCGCCCAGCGTTGTCAGCTCCCGGCGTGTCTTGGGCTCTTGCTGTATCGCCAGAAAGGCACTCTCCGCCTTTGGCGTGATGACCGGCGAGACAGGTAGAGACAGGGCGATGACCTGGGGCTCGACAAAGTCACCATAGTTGGTGCGGCCCTCGGGCTTGACACCGTAGTACATGACGTAGGAGGCAATCACAGGCGCAATCGTGACGGCCAGCACCCCCCACAGGGGCCAGAGATTGCGAGATCGTTTCTGTTCTGTACTGCTCATGTCTTTCACAGAATGTGCTTGGGTGGAAATGTTGGGAAATTAGCGTTTGTTCGGTCGCAGGCGCCAGGCGAAATATAAGCACAGCAGTGCGAGTAAAAACCACTGGGCCGCATAGCCTAAATGCTTGGGCACATCATTGGTGACTTCTGGCAGCTTTCGCAACAAGCCATCGCTACTGGAAGAGCTCTGCCACACAATCACAGGCCAGACCCGATCATCAATGCGCTGGCGCGATGCTGCCCAATCAAAGTTCTGCCAGACATTGCCCTTTTTTGAAAGCGTATCTTCCTTGGCAAGCTCCATGCGTTTCATAACCGATGCCAGGGCCAGACCCTCCACCGCCTTTGCATCCTCGGCCTGAGGAATCTCGATCTGTAGGACCCCCGGGGCCTTGGCCATCCAGCCACGGTTCACCCAGATATGGCTGCCATCTGCAAGCCGCATGGGTGTGAGCACGTGTACGCCTGCCCGGCCCTCCCAGGCCCGGTTATCCAGTGCTATCGACGCCTGATGGATCCACTGGCCCTGCAGCACCACCACCTGCTGATCCAACGCCTGGGCATTGAGATCGGGCCGAAAGCCCATGGGGCTATTCGCGCTGCCAAGCACCATGGGCGCCATACGTTGTGCACGCAGCGCTACCATGGCCTGCTTTTCGTCTGCCCGGCCCCACTGCCAAAAGCCGAGTTGAATCGCCACGATGGCCAGGCCAATAAATACAAGCACTGCCGCCCAGGATCGGTTGGCTGATTTGTTTACCATTGGCACTGGCCTGTTTTGCGCGACACTGATTCCATGCGAATTCTGATTGCCCTTGCGTTTGCCCTCATTCTGATCAGCCTTGGTTCTGCATTGTTTTATCTGATGCGGGATAGGGGCACAAGCAATAAAACCGTGCGGGCCCTGGCACTACGTGTGGGCCTTTCCATCGCACTGTTTTTATTTTTAATTGTTGCCGGTCAAATGGGTTGGATTCAGTCGACCGGGATCCGCTACTGAATCATCGGCTGCCACGCCACCTTCGGTGGCTCACGGTAACAGTTAAGTTAAAGGTGTCAGACACCGACGAGGTGTCTGACACCTTCCAGACCTTCGCCTTATAGCCAGTACACCACCACGTACAGGCCGAGCCAGACCACATCGACAAAGTGCCAATACCAGGCGGCAGCCTCGAAGGCGAAATGATGGTTCGGCTTGAAGTGGCCCCGCACACAGCGGGCAAGCACCACAGACAGCATGATGGCGCCCACGCAGACGTGGAAGCCATGAAAGCCTGTGAGCATGAAGAAGGTGGAGCCAAAAATGCCAGAGGTGAGCTTTAAGTTGAGATCCGCATAGGCATGGGCATATTCATAGGCCTGGAATCCCAAAAAGATGAAGCCCAGCAGAATCGTGGCTGCGAGCCAGAAGTTCAATTTGCCGCGATGGTTCTCACGCAGGGCGTGATGGGCGATGGTCAGTGTCACACCTGATGTCAGCAGCAGGGCCGTGTTGATGGTGGGGATCCAGAAGGGCCCCATGGTCTTGTATTCCTCGATCAGCCCTGCAGGCCCGGCGCCCTTACCCCACTGGGCCAGGAAGTCCGGCCACAGGATCGATTTGTGATCCAGGTCTCCAAGCCAGGGCATGCTGATCACACGGGCATAAAAGAGTGCGCCAAAAAATGCTGCGAAGAACATCACTTCAGAGAAGATGAACCAGCTCATGCTCCAGCGAAAGCTCGCATCTACCCGGGCGTTGTACTGGCCACCCTCGGATTCCGCGATCACGGCACCGAACCAGCCAAAGAACATGTAAATCAATACCACGAAGCCCGCCAACAAGGCCCAGGGACCATAGGCCTGGCTATTGATGGTGCCCACCGCACCAAATAGTGTCAGGATCATCGCCAACGATCCGACGGCCGGCCACTTGCTGGGCGCGGGCACAAAGTAATAAGGTGCGTGGCTAGTTGAACTCATGAATCTCCCCTCGGTTTATCTTTTTAAAACAACGCGCGCATCACACGCACTCACTCAGACTCTGACCGCTGGGCGACTAGGCGCCCAACACCATCCTGACCACCATCACCAACGTCAATACAAACAACACTCCTGCAATCACACCGGTGATGATCACATGCACCGGATTCAGGCTTGCCATGTCGCGATCATGATCGCGGCCCTTGCGCACCCCAAAAAACGACCACAACACCGCAGTAAGCGTTTGAAGAAACCCCGACTTGCGCGTTGCTGCCTGCTTTAGCTCCTGCAAGCGATTAGCCTCCAGCCCTCGGCACAATTTGTAAGGACCCGGTCGGCACCGCCTGGGCGGCCTTTAGCCCACCCACTTCAAAAAATGTGTAGCTCAAAGTGATCGTGGCAATGTCGGAAGGCAGCTTCGGATCAATCACGAACACCACCGGAAACTCGCGCCGTTCGCTGCCCTTGAGCTCCTGCTGCTGAAAACAAAAGCACTCCAGTTTCTTGAAGTGACTGGCCGAGTGACGCGGTGCATAGCTGGGAATCGCCTGGCCGACCAGCTGATGATTGGTGGCATTCACCACTTCATAGGTGACGGTGGCCAGCTCTCCAGGGTGAACCTTCATGTGGGCGACTTTAGGCTTAAAGACCATCGCACCCTGAACATTGGCATCAAACTCAATGGTGATGCTGCGGGAAGTATCCACCTGGGTGTTTTTCGCAAACTCCCGGGCCTCGGCGTAGTTCAACTTATCTTTGCGCGCCAGCACATTGATGCCCGTGACTTCACAGATCTTTTCGTAAAACGGCACCAAGGCAAAGCCAAAGCCAAACATCAGGATCGCCACCATGAGCAGCTTGCCCATCATGCGGCTGTTATCCGACTTACGCTCCTGTGTGTTTAAGGGCTCGTTCATACCGGAAAGATGATGTACTTGGCGACAATGCCCGCAAAGAATACGGCCGCCACTGATGCCAAGATCAGGGCGAGCCGCAGGTTTGCGCGTTGTTGCGACATCACTTAGTGGCCGGGTTAGTGTGCGTGACCCTTGAATGCCGGGGGCGTCTCAAAGGTATGGAAGGGCGCGGGCGATGGCACGCTCCACTCCAGCCCACCTTGATTGCTCTCCCAGGTGTTATCGGCCGCCTTGGGTCCGCCCTTGATGCACTTGATGATGATGTAGAGCAGCAGCAGCTGGGTTAGGCCAAAGCCGAATGCGCCAACCGAAGCCAAGGCATTGAAATCGGCAAACTGCATGTTGTAGTCGGCGTAGCGGCGTGGCATGCCTGCCAGGCCCAGGAAGTGCATCGGGAAGAAGGTGACGTTGAAGAAAATCATCGACAGCCAGAAGTGGGTCTTGCCAAGCGTCTCGTTATACATATGGCCGGTCCACTTGGGCAGCCAGTAGTAGAGGCCCGCAAAGAGCGCAAAGAGCGATCCTGCCACCAGCACATAGTGGAAGTGGGCAACCACGTAATAGGTGTCGTGCAGCTGAATATCCAGCGGTGCAACCGACAGAATAATTCCGGTCAGGCCCCCCAGCGTGAACACGAAAATAAATCCCACTGCAAAGAGCATGGGGGTCTCGAAGGTCATGGAACCCTTCCACATCGTGGCCAGCCAGTTGAAGATTTTCACACCTGTGGGCACGGCAATCAGCATGGTGGCGTACATAAAGAACAGCTGACCGGTCACCGGCATGCCGGTGGTGAACATATGGTGGGCCCAAACAACAAAAGACAGAATCGCAATCGAGCCGGTCGCATAAACCATGGAGCTATAGCCAAACAAGCGCTTGCGAGAGAAGGTGGGGATGATCTCCGACACGATGCCAAAGGCCGGCAGAATCATGATGTAGACCTCGGGGTGGCCGAAGAACCAGAAGATGTGCTGGTACATCACGGGATCGCCACCACCAGCAGCGTTAAAGAAGCTGGTGCCAAAGTGCCGATCGGTCAGCATCATGGTGATGGCGCCTGCCAACACAGGCATCACGGCGATCAGCAGGTAGGCGGTGATCAGCCAAGTCCAGACAAACATAGGCATCTTCATGAGCGTCATGCCCGGCGCCCGCATGTTCAGGAT
>VERJ01000016.1 GCA_018882795.1 Burkholderiaceae bacterium
GTTCAACCCGTGGACGACCGCAGACCTGCGGACTCCCGCTGTATGCATTAACGGCCCTTTATCGGGCTTGGTTTAGTAGGGAATAAAGCAAAAGGTGTGCCGGGCAAGCCGACAATGCACGCCGGGGGTTTCGAGGCTTACTTTTTATCTTTTTTGTCGTCTCGGGTGCCGAAGTATGCCAAGCAGGCCATAAAAAGCAGAAAAAGTGCAGCGACAATTAATCCCTCATTCCCCATCGTCGATCCCCTTTCTGAAGTACACCCCCAGGGTAGCAAAGCCTATCGCACACATCAATACTGCGGCGGCTTGAGGCGTACTGACGCGATCCTCAATCCAGCTACCGAGAACTGCCGTGATAATGAATGCCGTTGTCAGGTTGTCGCAAATCTTCGCCAACCTATCCCGCTGATTTCTATTAAGTCGCATGCCCACAGCATGCCGGGGAGTCAGTCCAAAGAAAATCAACAGTGCAGTCTAGTTCGATCGATGGAGGGTCAGACCTCCGGTGCCTGCAGCATGGAAAGAATGACCTCCGGCAGCAGATTGCCCTGGGCCATCATGGCGCCGGCAGCCTGCTGGCCGATCTGGATGCGCACCAGGCGCGCCATCTCGCTTGCGTAGTCCACATCCTGAAGGCGGGATTTTGTATCGATCAGATTCTCCGACACGCCCTCTAAGTTGTTGATGGCGTATTCCAGTCGCTGCTCCTGAGCGCCAAGGCCAGTCCGAAAACGACTGACCCGATCAATCACCGATTCCACAAAATTCTGCAGCTGAGAAAAATTGGAATCTGATAATGAAGCTTCGGTGTTGTCATCAATTATATCCAGCAGATTGGCCAGATTATCGAAGGCCACCTTGTCGCTGCCGACATTCTGATTGGCGCCAGTGATGCGCACATCTTTAAACCCCGATATGGATGTCTGCTCTCCGGCACTCGCACTCGCCCCAAGCTGCACGGTGGCGGCTTGCCGCAGACTGCCCACCGACAGCGTCGTGACAGGCGACACATAGGCTGAAAAAGAGTCGTCGTTTACCGTAATGACCCGGCTATTTTTTAATGCAAAAGAAAAACCAAGATCATCAAACCGGAATGTCTTAGAAGCGCCGGGGGCAATCTCCCCGACCGCCAAGCTTTGCGATTTACCAACAATCCCGGTATTGGCCATGGCCGTCACGGTGATCACACCAGGGTTGGCGATATCTCGCACAGTAACGGCGATATCATCAATGCCCACCTTAGCGGGCTCCTGCATGGTGATCTGATTGCCCGATACCGTAACCCGCGTGGCAGCGGGAAATTCCGGGCTATCGTTGGCGGTGGTGTTATTGGGATAGTCCTGGGCGATCAACCCCGCAAGCCGATTGGCCACACTGGCAGCGTCATCGGTGGACTCGACCCGCACTGCATATTCTCGTCCACCAAAGGCAATCTCGACTGACCGGCCCACCGCAAGATCCGCCTGCTGAATAGTAATCACACGATCAGAGCGATCGCGATTCTGTGAAGAGACTGAAGTCTCCAGCCCCCCAATGTTGGAACCCTCTACCAGACGATCGGTGATCACATTGCCTGGGGTGATAGTGAAGTACACCTTATCGCCCACCTTGGGGGTTCCGGTCAGATTTAACTCAACCCTATCCCCGGTATCCAGAGTCAACCAACCCGAGGCATAAGTGGCTGCCAGCACAGAGTCTCCATAAGCGTTTTTAATGGTGTAGTTGAATGCCCCAACGCCTGTAGCCCCGTTGTACTCCAGTAAATAATCGCCCGCAGGCAGACCACCCACCACCGCAAAGGTGGTGTTGGTCACACCTTCCGGCCGCTCGTAGCTGGCTGTGGTTGTTCCACCACTCACCGCAATGGTCATGTAATCACCCGAAAGCGGACTGCGGGTTGCAGTAGGGCTTGACTCGTCAACGCCGCGATAACGAAATACTTCCAAGGTTTTTGTGGCGTAGCTCAATACTGTGGATGATCCACCGGCACCCGTGAGGTAACCTGATGGTGTTGCACCCTGCGCGATCCAACTCGAACCATTGTAGGCATAAGAATAATTTCCAGACTGCAGTGGCACACCCGACATCGTGCTTGTGCGGCTGGAGAAGTCGTTGCTACTGGAATTAAAGGTGATGTAATCGTCAGCGCCAAGTCCAGCATTCACGGCAGTGAAATTAACCCGATCCCCTTCTTTGGGAGTGCCCGAAAAATTCAATGACACCCAATCTTTGCCAGCACCGGTATATAGCGAATTGCCACTCATGTAAGCACCGGCGCCACCACCACTTACTAATGACCAGGCATTCCCGTTGTAGTAAATCTGATAGCCCCCACCTTCCATGTCATAGGCGCTTCCTGAAACCCCTGTTACACCGACTGATCTCGTGCGTGTTGCGGTAATACCACTTGAATCTTCATTCGACGTGAAACTGATGTTGTCGCCTGAATACGAATAGTTTGTTGCCCATGAAACACTGCGCTGCGTATCTAGGCTAAGGGTATTGGTTGCCTGGTTATAAGATCCTGTAACCCCCGCTGGCTCACCGCTCACGCTCCACGAAGTTCCGCCTAGATAAGAAACGGTATATGTTGCATTGATGCCGGTTAAATCTCCTGCACCTACAACGGCGCGGGTGCTGTTATAGATCTGGCCATTTGCCTGGGTCACAGTTGAATCGGGCTCTCCGATTCCAAATTCTGGCGGGCCAATCCTGAACTGAATGCGATCCCCAGGTTTCGGGGTGCCTGTTAAGGTGACATTGACCGAATTGCCTGGGCTGGTGGTCAACACGGAGCCGTTAAAAGAAGCGTTGCCCGGCACAGCGCTGGATAAAAACGTCCAAGCACGTGGATCCGTGTAGGCGTAACCGCTATCGTTAAACAGAATGTCATAGTAGCCGTCGTCTAACCGCCCGCCCACACCCCACACAGCAGCCGTAATACCTTGCGCAGGCCTCACGATCGGGTTTTGGGTCCCCGCAACTGTTTCGCTCACTGTGAGCTGGATATTGCTCATGCCCATGCCCAGCGCGGAATTGAACTGAATGGCCCCGTTCGATGCCGAGACGGCGGAAGCCCCCGACCCAAAATGCTGACCGATTCTGCTGGCAAGCTTTGAGGCAATGGTGGTGCGAGTGTCATCGGTGCCCGCAATCAGTGAGAACTGCGTGAAGTTTTCTGGGTTGCCCACATCCACGGTGAACTTGCGTCCTGCGATCACATCAAAGTCATTGATGGTGATGAATCGGCTTGCGTTCGATGTAAACGCCACCGGGGATACAGTGGATGCAATCTGCGATACAACATCGGTCTGAAGGGGGCGATGCACTTCATAAGAAAGGTCCGCAATTGTTCGACCAGAGTCGCTCTCTAAAGTAACAATTGATCCCGCACGAACAGCATTGGCGGGGTAATCCGCCGCCAGTTGGCGGCGCAGGCCCTCGGCAACGGTTTCCGTAGTGGAATCACTGGCCACAATATAAGCATAGGCCTTGCCGTTCACGTTAAGGGTGATGCGATTGCCTTCGCCCAGATCCTGTGCGGTGGGAATGATTGTGCGCGCATAGTCGTGGCGGTTAAATGTTTGAGCACCCACAGTCACCGCAGTCAGTGGACTGCTGTCCACATTTTTTCCAAAGAATCGGACTGTTCCTGCTGTTGCCACGGCATCGGGCTTGGAAAACTTTCCATCTCTTCCGCCCAAGCCATCACTGTCAACATCCGCAGCCATGCCCACGGCATTGGCGGCGTTGTATTGGGCTGCCATTCCTGCAGCGATATTGGTGTAGGCCAACACACTGTTGCCAGCGACCGCCGCGCTTAATCCATCGTTATTTGGAGTGAGGTTCTCTGCAGTGACCGTATAAGTCTGAACTAGCGTGCGATCTGGGTTATCGCCCTTCACCGTAAAACGAATCTGGTCTCCGGCTTCATAAATGCCAGAGAGCGTAATCACGGCCTCTGAAGTGCCCGATCCTGTGACCGTTGCTGCCTGAGAGTTTTCGATGCCTTCGGTGCCATCAAGTTTGGTTGTGGCCCGAGACTTCTGATTAGAGATTGCCGTGGGCTTGCTAAACGAAATGGCATAGTCGCCCGCATTGGCGCTAAACACGTCCAGGTTTTCGACCGTCAATCCATTTAGGATTGATGCGCCTTCTGCCAACTGGGTACGATCAAAAAAAGAGGCCGCAATTGCCGAGCCCAGAGAGTTCTTCAGTAGTGCGTTGGCGTTATATGCAGCCTGCTCTGCGGTGGCATTGATGCCCGTCCGCAGTGCCGAGATCTCATCGGAAATGGCGCGCTTTTGATCCAGGGATAAAGATCCATTGCGAGCCTGGGTGGCCAATTCCTTCATGCGACGCAGCATGTCCGTCACCTGGCCAAGCGAGCCATCGGCCGCCTGCACCATCGAAATCACCTGATGGGCGTTGCGGACACTCTGCCCAAGGCCAGTCACCTGGGAACGAATCTGCTCTGAAATGCCCAGGCCAGCCGCATCATCCCCAGCCCGGTTAATCCGCAACCCTGAGGAGAGACGCTCTACGGCGTTGGACAGGGCACTCTGGCCGAGCGCCAACTCGCGCTTGGCGAAAACCGCTGCCGGAACATGATTTAAAGAAACCGCCATGCCTGACCCCCTTCGAGACACATTTGCTGAGGGCGAACGCCCCCGTATCTGGGATTACGGAAGAATTGGCTATGGCGTTTAGGTTGTTTTGGGAAATTTTTTAAAAAATTTAGCCAGGAAGGCCCAAAAAAACATCGGGCCACAAGGGGCCCGATGAAAAATCTATAAAAATCAATGGGTTAGCTAGGCGCGCCGATCAACAAAAAGCCCCTGCAAACCTGGCAATTCCTGGACATTTCGGGCAATTCGCAAGGTTTCATCGGCCGGAATCTGGCGGACGACCTCCCCGTTATTGGGGTTCAGCACGGTGGTCACGTAGTAACCGGCAGATTCATCCACAAACACATTCAAATCCCGGCCGGATTCGGTCAGGTAGCCCCGAATCTGGTCTGCAGCACGCTGCATCACTTCCTTACTGGGTTGGGTGAATTCTTCAACCCGCACCTCTGGCCGGGCAGCAGCGGCAAGCTCGGCAGCCTTGGAAACAACAGCGGGGTCCACCGCCTGGGCGACCTCTGACACCGTATCGGTCGGCTGTCGGGGCGGCACCAAGGGCACCACGCCGGAAGTTTCAATCAGATTGGATGAATACGCAGAAATGGGGGTCATCGTGATCCTCGCTTTTCCCGGAGGTTAAAGCAGAAGCATAGCGAGATCAACGGCCCAAAAAAACAAACCCCCGCTCGTGGCGGGGGCTGTGGGTTGGTTGGTGACTGGTGGTAAGCGGTCTAGGCAGGGTTACGCCCGTTGATTGACGAGCATGCCTCGCATCTGATCGATGTTGCGGGCAATGCGCAGGGTTTCCTCAGAGGGCAGTGAGCGGACCACCTCCCCCGTCTCGGGATTGACCACCCGGGCCACATACTTGCCCGTCGACTCATCCAACGTGACGTTAAGGTTCCTGCCTGACTCCCGAAGATAACCCTGGATCTGCTGAGCAGCCACCTGCATCACCTCCTTGGTGGCACGGGCGTACTGCTCCACATTGACCTCGGCCCTGGCCTTGGCCGCAGCAGCCGCTGCCTCACCGGCAGCGTCCACCTTGGCCTCGGGGGCCTTTTGCTCAACCGGCGCGCTCTTGGGCTGCTGCACCACCACCTTGGGCTGGACAGCAGGCGTTTGAGGCGCCTGCGCCTGAGCTGGCAAAGCGGATAGGGGGTTCATGATGAGTGTCCTCTTAAAGTATCACCCTATCCATTACTTCAAGAGCGCCAAGATCACGTTGGGCATCTGGTTGGCCTGGGCCAACATCGCAGTTGCCGCCTGCTGCATGATCTGGGTCTTGGTCAGATTGGCCGTCTCAGCAGCGTAGTCGGTATCCACGATGCGGGAGTTGGCCGCCGTTAAGTTCTCCGACTGGGCCTGGATGTTGGCAATCGCAAACTCGATCCGGTTTTGCTGGCCACCAAAGTAGCTGCGGAAGTCCGACACCATGGTGATCGCATCCTCGATGCGGTTTTCCAGAGTGGCGAAGTTGGCTTCCGACAGAGACTCAGTCGTATTAGCCGAGATGGTCGTCAAGGTCTCATGGATCTTATCGAACACTTCCTTCTCAGCGCCCACGTTCTGGTTCTGACCTGTGACACGGATATCTTTAAAGCCATCCAGAATCACGTTATCCCGTGTACCAGCACCCACCTGGAACAATGCCTCACCATCCATCGCAGCTTCAACGGCCAGGGTATTGACCTTGGGCGTGAAAGCTTCGAACGAAGCAGCGTTGACCGTAGTCGAGCGGCTGTTGTTTAGGGTGAACGATACGCCAAGGTTGTCGAAGTCAAACGACTTCGATGCACCCGCGGCAATCGTGCCCACATCAATGCTCTGGCTCGTGCCACCAATACTTGTATCGTTATTGGCCGTGATCGTGATCTTGCCAGGGTCCGTGATCTTCTTGACAGATACAGAGATATCCTCAAGACCAAGCTCGCTACCAGCACCGATGGTTATTACATTCCCAGTGTTGTAAACCCCGGAATTAACGCGGCGCACTACTGCGTCTCCCGCAGTAGAAGCTAAGCTCAAATTTACTGCTGCACTAGCATTAAAAGTAACTGTTGTAGAAGTGGCTGCTGTAGTTGTTAATCCAGTCGCTAAGGCGCCGGAGTAATCACCATACGATGCACCCGCACCTGAGGTAGCGGCGGCGCCAAGCCCTGACCAAGCCGCTGCAACTTCCGCTGCAGTAAGGTTTCGACGTGCTGTAAATGTTAGCCCTGCTATTGATACAGAATCACCGGCCGACATACCGGTGCCAAATGTAGCTGTAGCGCTTCCCGCGGCACTAAATTTTCCAGCTGCAAAGTTAGATACGCTTACAAACGTCGCAGTAGACGAAGATACTGTTCCGGCAACCCTAGCGTAATCGTCATCTATGAGACTCGAAAGCCTGTAAGCGACATCTGTAGCCGAGTCACTGGCCCCAACCTTAACGGCGTATTCTTTTTGACCGACCTGCACAGAAACTACGTTTCCAGGTGTTAAATCAAACTGATTGATAGTGATCGTGCGATCAGCTCGCGCAGTGTTTTTAGCAGTCACACGAGACGATGCCGAAACATCTGCCCCTTCCACCATTTCATTGAATGTCAAACTAATATCTGACATTCCCAGCGGTGCAGTACTTCCGGTAACGGTAATTACATGATCATTGACCCCGGCACTTGCGCCAACAGCCGTGCCACCATGAGTCGCATTCATCAAAGTGGCCAATCGGGAGGCAACCGTAACCTTGGTGTCAGACGCCCCAACAACTGTAGAAAACTCCGTAAAGTACTCCGGATTTCCAACTCGAATGGTTGCCTTACGGCCCTCTACAATGTCGAAGTCATTTAAAGTGATGGTGCGATTCGCAGTCGTTGACGTGAGACTAGGAGCAGATACGGTTGACGCCTGATTTGTAACAGCATTCCCATCCGCTAATCTAACCACACGCAAACTAATATCAGCAGTGCCTAGCGCGAGAGCAGCAGCCAATTTAATCTGGCCAGTGTTATCTGTACTCCCTGTATTGTCAACCTGCAATACACCATTCGCACCCGCAGCATAATCTTTAATTAACAATGTTTCAAAATCTTTTGCAACTTGATTTCGAATCGAGTCAGCCGAACTTTTGTATCCCGCGACTACAGAATATTCTTTAGCACCAATCGTTAAAACAAACTTATTACCTTCAACAGCATCCTCCGAATTAATATAAATTCGACGCTCTGCGAGGTTAAGTGAGTCACTTGCAACGCTGACATTCTGGCCTGCCGCTGCGCTAGTCACGTTCAAGGTGGTGGTAAGAGAGACGTTGTCACTCGAGCCCCCAATATAAATCTTATTGTCGACAGCGGTAATACCAAGAGCCTTTCCAGTCGCTGCCTGCGAGGCCAAATTTAATGCGGCGGCAAGACCAGAAGCAATGAAATTATTCGCACCATTGACGTCAACTGATGTATTGTCGTCATCCGTAGCAGAGACCGTGTAACTAGCGGTAATTGTCTGACCCCCAGTGATCGACACGGTAGCCGAGACTACGTCGTTTTGAGCCCAAGCATTGCTTGTACGAGCAATCGTAATTACATTAAGATTTTGTCCACCAAAGTCTCCAGCGGCCTCAGAGACTTGATTGGCGATCGGGGTCTGGGTGCCAGTAGTGATGGTGTAGGTACCAGCATTGGTGTTCTTCACGGCCAGGTTTGAGACCGAGATGCCATCTAAGAGCGATGCGCCGTTGACCAACTTGGTGGCATCGGTTGCAGCGGGAACCGCCACCTGTGTACGCAGGGCGTTCTTCAGAAGTGAAAGATCGTTAAAGGTCGTGCGTTCGGCAATCGAGTTGATTTCGTTTTTCAGAGCGACCAGCTCATCAGAGATAAAGGAACGCTGGGTGGTCGACAGAGAGTCGTTACGGGCCTGAACCGAGAGCTCCTTCATCCGCTGCAGGATCGAAGAGACTTCGGATAACGAACCTTCAGCCGTCTGCACCATGGAGATCGCATCATTGGCGTTACGCAGACCCTGGTTCAAGGAGGTCACCTGGCTTTTGATCTTCTCGGAGATCCCCAGACCAGCTGCGTCATCCTTGGCGCGATTAATCCGCAGGCCAGAAGACAGGCGCTCTACCGAGGTAGACAGTGCGTTCTGGGCCCCAGACAGATTCTTCTGCGCGTACAGCGAGGCCATGTTGGTGTTAATTACTGATGCCATTTCGGGCTCCTTCGGTTGAATATGGACGAGGGATCAATCCCCCTACAGCTGGAGATACGGACATGCCCCGCCGATGGTTTAGCTCATGACTTAACTAATAGCCGCGATTACGGGAGGGCGACCTGCCCGGAGCCACTATTTCCTGAGTTCTTGGAAGTGTTGACATCTGATGCGTTAATTAATAACATCAAACATCATGCGAACTACCCTTGATATCGACGACCCGATCCTGAAGGATCTAAAGGAGCTGCAGGCCCAAGAGGGCAAAAGCCTGGGCAGGCTTGCCTCTGACCTGCTGGCTCAGGCGATCAGCGAAAAACGCAAGGCTCACACCCTTGTCTCGGAACCGGCTTTCCACTGGCACGCCCAGTCAATGACGCCACGGCTGGACCTGGCGGATAAAGATGCGCTGCTGGACGCCATGGACGATCCAAAAAGATGAGCTTTGCTATTGAGACCAATGTCTTGCTCTACGCAACGGATGCGTCAAGCCCAAGGCATATCCCCGCTGCCAATTTTTTAAAAAATTGTGCGGAATCGGGTGGTCTGTTCTGTCTGGCATGGCCAACGATCATGGCTTATCTGCGGATTGCAACCCACCCGAAGATCTTCTCGGCGCCGCTTGCACCGCAGCAAGCCGAGCAAAATATCCAGCAATTATTAACACTCAGACATTGCAGGGTCATCGATAGCGCGGTAATAGACTTCTGGCAAATCTACACAGTGCTTTCGCGTGAATATCACCCACGGGGCAACCTAGTGCCTGACCTTCAGCTAGCAGCCATACTGAAAGCCAATGGCATTAAGCGCCTCTACACTTGCGATCGCGACTTTCGTCGATTTGAGTTTTTAGAAGTGATTGATCCCACTCGATAGTAATTCAGTGATAAACCCCCTTTAGGAAATTTTTGCCGCCCAAACCGGCAAAATTATCTAAACAACTAAACCCGCCTGCCCGTAAGTTCACTCGTGGGGAAGTCACTTGCTTCCCGCTTTGGAGAGTTCAGGAGTGGCTGGCAGATGCAATCTTTAAGTACCAACATCGCTTCGCTTCAGGCGCAGCGCTCACTTGCGACGAGCCAGAGCTATCTGTCGGAGTCTGTTGAGCGGCTGTCCAGTGGGTTGCGGATTAACCGGGCTAAAGATGATGCGGCAGGCCTTGGGATCTCTCAGGAGCTTCAGCGCCAGACCCGATCATTTGCCGTAGCCTCACGCAATGCCAATGATGCGATCTCCATGGTGCAGACGGCCGAGGGGGCACTTCAGTCGGTCTCTGACATCCTGATCCGCATGAAGGAGCTCACCACCCAGGGGGCCAATGAGTCGCTCTCTAAGGAGCAGCGCTCCTTTATCACCGCAGAAATTGCCCAACTGCGCAAAGAGATCAACGCGGTGGCCGAGCGCACCACCTTCAATAACACCAAGCTTCTGACCGGAGACTTCTCCGAGGCCGTACGAGGCGAGTTCATCAATGCCACCAAGCTGGATGGAAGCAATAACTCGGTGCTGGGCACCTCCACCATCCGACTGGGTGTCGAGTCCGCCGCAAGCGGCGATAACACCAAATCCCGGTTCTCCTTTGCCGACATCCAGGTGGATGCTGCGGACGAAGGCAAGTACTCCTTAAGCAACAGTGGGGCCGTGCTGACACTGTCCCGCACGGTGGGTAATAAGACTGAGACCCAATCCATCACCATCGTCACCGGTACTGCCGGAAAAGATCAGGTCCGGCTCAACGACACCCTCAATGACACGATGACCTTTAACTTCACCGACTTTGGCGTCTCCATCGTCGTGAAAAATGAGCGCATTGGCAGCAGCGATCGCTCGGTCTCAGAGGTGGCCACCAAGATCTCGGCCATGGGCATCACACCCAACGCCGACTATCAAAACAAAGGCTGGAAAGCCGTGTCCGGCGCAGACTGGGCCACCGGAGCAGGAACTCTGAAGGCGGTGATCACCTCGACCGCTGGCCAAGTCAGAACCACAGCCAATGGCAGTGTTGCGGCGGTTACCGGCTATGCGGCCCTGGGCACCTCAAGCTATAACGCCACAACAGGCCAGTATGAGATGGCCTTCAAAGGCACCGCCGCCCAGTTAAACACCGCCCTGGCCTCCCTCCAAGTCAACAACACCACAGGTTTGGGTGAAATCGCTATCGATGTCTTGCCCGAGGCAATGTCAGTCTTCACCAACCCCACCACAGGCGCAACGTCGTACTACGAGGTGGTGAACTCAGGAAGCATTGTGTGGAGTTCGGCAAGATCTGCAGCGTCATCTCGAACATTTAATGGACTGACCGGTTACCTCGCGAATTTAAGCAGCACAAGCGAGAGTAACTTCATACAGTCAAAGCTTAGCAACGACGGCTGGATCGGAGCGAGCGACCAAGGTACCGAAGGCACTTGGAAATGGATGGATGGTCCCGAGGCAGGTTTAACTTTTTGGGTAGCCAACACAGGGAATGTGTCTGGCGGTGCCGGACAGGTCACCACGGCGTACTCAAACTGGGCAGGCGGAGAGCCTAACGATGCGGGGGCGACAGGTGAAGACTATGCCTATGCGATCGGCGGCGGAAACTGGAATGACTACTCCGCAACCAATGCTGGCCCTACTGCATACATCGTCGAATACGGCGGCGTGAAGGGCATCAACGCCAACACCTCCAAGACGCTGCTGATTGGCACGCCGGGGTATATCAATGTTGGGGATGCGGTCGAGATTGAGGCGGTGGCCACCACTGGAGTTGGGGCCAATAGTGCGGACACGGGTATTTATCGCTTGACCGCTGATACGGCAGCCAAGACCGTGACACTAAAGCGCTTTGATGTCGATGGCGAAACCTTGATGGGATCCGAGACCATCTCCAAGCCCGACGGGCTGGGTGCAGGCCGCTACACAACCCTGGCCTTTGAGGGTCTTGGTGTGTCGCTCACCATCAGCAACAGCGCAGACCGCGCCATCACCCTGGGGGATCTTGAGTCGGGACTAGAGAAAGACCTGACGGTGGCCACCAGCCGGATGGCCTCCCTGATCGGCGAAGACGGCCCCAAGTTCCAGACCGGTGTGGCCTCCCGTAATGATATGGCCGTGGGTGCATTTAGAGACATGCGTCTGGGCAAAAATACCGACGCTGGGCACGGTGAGCTCTTTAACGAGGTCAACGACCTGATCCTGTCCATGGCAGGAAGCGCCGACCCGGCAACGGCCAGCTTCCAGCGGTTAGAGAACAAAGTCGAAGACATGATCGATGTGGTCTCGGCCCAGCGATCAGACTTTGGCGCCATCCAGAACCGGCTCACCGCCACGATCAACAACATCACCGAGCAGTACGCCAACCTGACTGCCGCCAAGAGCCAGATCGAAGACACCGACTTTGCCTGGGAAACCGCACGGCTCACCAAACTGCAGATCGGCCAACAAGCCGCCACCGCCATGCTCGCCCAGGCCAATGCCATCCCCAACGTCATCATGGCACTGATCGAGTAAGCGCCCGGGGCGGCGCTGCACCGCTCCCATCTTTAGGCAGAACACACTACTACGCCGGGGATTTCCCACTAAAATCCTGCCTATGGCGGAATCCTTAGACGACGGCAAGCTGGCCCTGAAATCCCATCGGTATCGGTTGGCGTATGACATCTTCATGCAGCTCGCCCGGGCGGAAGAAGACCAACACGCCATCATGTATCTGGGCGACATGCTGGTCAAAGGCCAGATCATTGGCGAGCAGCTGGCTCAATTGCAGGAATTTTTGGGCCGGGAGGCCAAGCGTGGCTGGGGTGCGGTATTTTTTAATCTGGGCGTGATGTACGAGCGCGGGGTCACCGTGGAAAAGGACCTGTCGAAGGCCATCAATTATTACCACCTGGCCTGTGACCAGCTGGTGCCCCAGGCCCATGTGAACTTGGCGTTTATCTACACCAACCAAGAGCCGCTGGATGTGCCCAAGGCACTGAACCACTTGGAATCGGCCATCGACCTGGGGTCCACCAATGCCTGCAACACCCTGGGCCTGATGTATATGAATGGCAAGCATGTGGCAAAAGACACCACCAAGGCCTTTGGTTACTTAATGGCCGCTGCCCGCGAGAAAAACGAAGAGGCCAAAAAGAACCTGTTCCTGCTGCAAACGCTCTACCCGATGAATGATTTTGCCGAGGGCAAAGACATGGCCAGCGAGATCGTGATCAAAATGGCGAATTCGCGGGATCGGTACGGGCCGACTTAACTAGCGATAGACACCCTGTCGGTGTCCAATGCGAATCACGAGCACCACCAGTTCGCCATCGTTGACCTCATAGACAATCCGATAGTCGCCGACACGCAGGCGACGCAGCCCAGCGAACTCCCCTTTCAACACGCCACCCGCCGCAGGATTCATCGCCAACGCATCAATCGCAGCAATAAGCCGTTCGCGTTCTTTTGCCGGAAGTTTCTTAAGCGCCTTAAGGGCACTCGCTTTGATCCTAACGCAATAGATCACGCTTCACCGCTTCCCAGTCCAACACCGGATCAGCCGGATCACGCAGTGCCTCGATTGCGCGACTAAGGTCCTCATAGTCATCTAGGTAGTACTCCACGGCCTGGCGGACAACATCGGCGCGGGTCCGCCGAAGCTTGCTGGCCACCTGATCGAGAGAGGCAACAAGCTCATCGGGAAGCCGGGCAGTGATCTGACTCATGGCGCTCACCTCTCTTAAATGTCATTGAAAGTCATATAATGTCATAGCCGTCACGAAAGATCTACAGGCCCCAAAGGCCTAGAAATTCGGGCCAACACTCGGTAGCGAGGCCATTTCTCATAAACTTTCAGCTATGGATTCCGCCTTGCGCTTAAAAACAACCTTAATTCGTTCAGCTATCGCAGCCACGCTGTTGGTAACGGCACCCCACCTGGCGCTTGCCTTCGGCCAGGCCACTTTTCAATGCGGGGGCGCGGAGTTTTCCACCACCTGGTATGGGCGGCAAAAGCACAAACGGGATTTAAGTTTCCCGCTCACCACCACCACGGTCGATGGCAAAACCTATACCGTGCGATTTTTGGCCCGGGCACTCAATGGCACGTTTTCTGGGGTGAACATTTCCAACCCGGAAGAGAAATTCACGCTGTATCACGACCGCGCCAATCGCATTCACCAGCTGACTTATGAGCCGGCCCCTGGGCAGTTGATCAAGGCCACTTGCACGATTACGGAATATCGTTAGTTCTCGCACGTGAAACTAAACGTCTAATCCTTACGTCTGATGGCCAATTGCAATCAAGCGCCGCACACTAGCGGTGTTGTCAACACGCTCCTATTGAATCAAAATTAGCATATTTTGATGCTAATTTTGATTCCTGGAGCAACCCATGAGAACCACTGTGACACTTGATGATCAGCTAATGGAAATCGCAGCCGAGCTCACCGGAATTCGTGAGCGCAGTGAACTGATTCGACATGCCGTGAATACCTTGATTCAGGTCGAAAGCGGTCGAAGACTCGCCGCCTTAGGCGGCAAAGACAAAACTGCTACCGCACCGCCACGCCGCCGCCCAAAGAAATAATGCCATGCACCTGATTGATACTTCTGTTTGGATCCAACACTTCCGCTACAGCGATGACAGACTAAGAACTGCCCTCGAAGAGAACCGCGCCATGGGGCATGACTGGATTACCGGAGAACTCGCCTGCGGACACCTTCAACAGCGGAAAGCAACACTAGAGTTCCTTAGTCGACTCCCGAAAGCTCCAGTCATCAGTAGCCATGAATTGATTTTCTTTATTAATGAGCATCGACTGTTTGGGGTCGGCCTGGGGTTCGTCGATCTTCAATTGCTTGCGGCTTGCAGGATTGCAAACTGCGGACTCTGGACAAATGACAAAGCGCTAATCAACGTTGCAAAAAATCTAAAAATCGGCGTTCTCAGTTCTTTACCCCACTAGCGCAAACGTCTCCGACCGCGATGTCGGCCAATACGTTTTGAACGGCTCGGGCAGGCTGCCCAACACAATATGGTCGTGTTCGGCCACCAACAACGCGCCCGCATCCACATGCGGCACGACCGAGGCCAATGGCTTGGCCATGCCAGAAGAATCGCGCAGCATGATGTGAGATTCATTCACCTGATCAGGATGATTCAAACCCGCCGCACCCAACAGATCGGCAAGATTGGCAAGCGTGTTTTTATGAAAATTACGCACACGCTCGGCTTTATCCGTCACCACAAGCGCGCGCTGACGCGCGGGGTCTTGGGTCGCCACGCCTGTGGGGCAGTGGTCTGTGTGGCAGTGCCGTGACTGAATACATCCCAGCGCAAACATGAAACCACGTGCGGAATTGCACCAGTCGGCTCCCAGCGCCAGACAGCGGGTGATATCGAATGCAGAAATCACTTTGCCCGATGCGCCGATCTTGATCTGATCACGTAAGTTCAATCCCACCAAGGTGTTGTGCACCAGGCGCAGGCCATCACGCAGCGGCATACCCACATGATCCGAGAACTCCACGGGCGCGGCACCGGTGCCGCCTTCCGCACCATCGACCACAATAAAGTCAGGGGTAATGCCCGTTTTCACCATGGCCTTGGCGATCGCAAACCACTCCCAGGCCTGGCCCACACACAGCTTAAACCCGACGGGCTTGCCCCCCGACAATGCACGCAACCGGGAGATGAAATCCATCAGTTCAACCGGTGTGGAGAATTCTGAATGCGACGCGGGCGACACACAGTCCTGGCCCATAGGCACACCACGCGTCTCGGAAATTTCCTGCGATACCTTGGCTGCGGGCAGCACACCGCCGTGGCCAGGCTTTGCACCCTGTGAGAGCTTGATTTCAATCATCTTCACCTGATCGCTCTTGGCTTGGGATGCAAACTTTTCCGAGTCAAAACGACCATCCGATGTTCGGCAGCCGAAGTATCCCGATCCGATCTCCCAGATCAGATCACCACCGTGTTCCCGGTGATAGGGCGACACCGAACCTTCGCCCGTATCGTGGGCAAAGCCGCCCATTTTCGCGCCACGATTCAACGCCATGATCGCGTTGGCCGATAACGATCCAAAGCTCATTGCAGAAATGTTGAATACCGAGATTGCATAAGGTTGGGCACAACGACTGCCGCCGATCTGAATACGAAAGTCCGTTGGATCCGGGTGTGTGGGCGCCACCGAATGACCAATCCACTCCGCACCGCTGACGTACATATCCTTGATCGAGCCAAAGCCGCGTTTGTCGTTCTGGATCTTGGAGCGCTGATACACCAGCGCCCGCTGATTGCGGGAAAATGGGATTTTTTCTTCGTCCGTCTCCAGGAAATACTGACGGATCTCTGGCCGTATGTACTCAAGTGCATAGCGCAGCCGACCCGTGAGCGGGTAGTTCCGGCGCACCGCCTGCTGCGTCTGGGTCACATCCAAAACACCAAGACCAAATAAAAAAAGTGCCAGAACAGCCCAAACCGGTTGGCCGAAAGCCAGTAAAATCAAAGTGAATAGCCCTGTGAACAGCCAAGGCAGGTACCGCGCTGCAAACAGTGACGGCGTGGACATGGGGCCTCCCTCTCAATAATTTTCGAAACTCTATAGTTTTTATGGCCTACGATCTAGAAGATGGCGAACGCGCGGTAAAACTCGGCGCCTATCGCCAGGCGTTCGAGATTTTCATGATGCTCTGCGCCAATTCAGAGGATCCGGCCTATTACAAGCTCTCGGAAATGGCCCTGGCCAAGCAGCTCAAAGAAGACGAGATCGATGAAGTCGTGCGCCTGATGGAAAAGGAATACGACAATCACAACTGGCAGGCCACCTACAATCTGGGAATTCTTTACTGGCGGGCGCCCTACAGCATCCACAACCTGGAAAAAGCGGTGGAGATGTTCAACAAGGCCTGCCGTATGGAAGTCCCCCAGGCCTTTGTGGCACTGGCCAAGATTTATATGGGCGATGGCAAACACCTGCCACTGGCCACATCCAGCAACATCATGAATCTGCTGCACGAAGGCTTTAAGCTGGGCTCAATGGAGGCCGCCTATCTGATCGCCAAGCAACACCTGGATGGCAAACACGCCAAAAAAGATGATGACGAAGCCTACCGTTACCTGTTCATCTCGGGCCGTCTAGGCAACCTTGAGGCCAAAAAACAGGCCATGATCATGCAAGGTCTCCACCCGGAAGGCTATTTCCGGGGCATTCAAAAAGAAGCCATTGATCAACTGGACGAACTGGAGTCCAAGATGATCGTATTCAAATAGGTGTGGCGGCACCCGGCCTGCTCTCTCATAGTGGCGGTCTGATCTGGCATGCCAAGGCTTGGCGGCGACACGCCACGTTGTGGGCTGATTTCTGCCTCCGGATTGAGCGATTTCTGATTGACTGGATCCATGCCCTGCCCCAGCAGCGCAACGAAGAGGGCCGACTGAGCGGCATTATTTTGCTCGGTCCCAGCGGCGGCTGGTGTCTGCCAAAGGCCGGCTTTTTAAAGCATTTCCAGAGTGTGGTGATGGTGGATTCCGATCCGTCGGCCAAAACAATTTTTTATCGCCGCCACCAGGTGCGACTGCATCCGGAGCAGGACTGGATATGGATTCCATCGTCCTTTGAGCAGGCATTACCCGCACTGCTGGCCCGCTACCCCAGGCATGCCGTGCTCTTTTGTAATGTACTGGGCCAGTTGCGTTATCAAGACAGCCTGCCGCTTGAACGCATTGAGTTTGAGTTGAATCAAATCAAATTCCTCCTCTCGGGTCGACATTGGGCCAGCTTTCATGATCGAATTTCAGGAGAGGCTCGGCATGCGCAATCAGCAGAATTTGAATTTTCCTCGCCCAGCGTTGTCCAAACCGCAATGCTTGCAAAGCGCGTGGCCAGCCAGGGGGAATGGCTGGATCATTTGACCGAAAACGTACTGCCCCCACAGGCCGATCGGCGCCTGCTGCACTGGCCGATTAGTCTCACGCGGCTGCACTGGGTAGAGGCCGGATGGGTAAGTTGAAATAGCAGAACCATGAGCACGATGGTCACAAAGAAAAAGGGAAACAATGGAAGCAGATCTTTTAGCCAATGAAAACAAGAAGCGGGCGCGGCGTTTTCGGGAAACGGCCGTTGCATTGCTGAATGCGGCCAAGGCTTATCAGCAGGCAGCAGAAAAGCTCGATGAAAACGATGAGCAGGCCTCGAATCTGGCCTATAAAAAAGCCCAGATCATGCTGGAAGAGATCGTAGATGAACTTCCCAAACCCCTACCCAAGCATGTGGCGGTGCGGCCCGAGGAAAAACCCAAGTATGAGTGGGGCTGGGTGAAGTACATGGTGCCCGCCGGGATAGCGCTTGTGATCCTGTATTTCCTGGTGGTGGGCGGGACCACCGGGGACCTGTCCCAGGGGTGGAATGTGCAGGGCGATATCCGTAACGCAGTACGCTACCCTAAATAAAGCCTGCGCCGCCCTGGCGCCTTCCACCAAAACAACATTTTGTCCCGCATAATGCGGGGCTAAATGAAATTGTCCCTGAAATCCCTGCAGATTCCGGGCTTCTCGTCCCAGGCCGTCGCGCCCGCCGTTGTCCTGGCGGTGCTGGCGATGATGCTGGTCCCCCTGCCGCCTGCGGCGCTTGATGTTCTCTTCACCTTCAACATTGCCGCCTCCATCATGGTGTTGCTGGCGGCCATGCAGATCAAAACCTTTAAGGATTTCATCGCCTTTCCCACGGTGCTGCTGATCACCACACTGCTGCGCCTGTCGCTCAACGTGGCCTCTACCCGTGTGGTGCTGGCCGAAGGCCACACTGGGCCCGATGCCGCTGGCGTGGTGATCGAGGCCTTTGGCCAGTTTCTGATTGGTGGCAATTTCGCGATCGGCATTATCGTGTTTCTGGTGATCACGCTGATCAACTTTATGGTGATCACCAAGGGTGCGGGCCGTGTGGCCGAAGTCTCTGCACGCTTTGCCTTGGATGCTATGCCCGGCAAACAGATGGCCATTGATGCTGATCTGAATGCCGGCATCATCAAGGAAGATGAAGCGCGCAAACGACGCCAGGAAGTCAGCCAGGAAGCTGATTTTTATGGCTCCATGGACGGTGCATCGAAATTCGTGCGTGGCGATGCGATCGCTGGCATCGTGATTCTCTTTGTGAATCTTCTTGGTGGCATGTTTGTGGGCCTGGCCCAGAAAGGCCTAGGCTTTACCCAGGCCCTCCAGACATACGGCACGCTCACCATTGGCGATGGACTGGTTGCCCAGGTGCCAGCGCTGATCATCTCCACCGCCGCCGGTATCCTGGTCACACGCGTGGCCTCCGATGAGGACCTCTCCGGTCAGGTCTCCAAACAGTTTGAAAATAGCGGCAGTACGCTTTACTTGGTGGGCGGTATTTTGTTCATTCTGGGGCTGATTCCTGGCATGCCCCATGTGCCATTCATTGGGTTTTCGCTGCTGTTTGCAGGGCTTGGTTATTTGCTGACCCAACGCATGAAAAAAGTGGAGGCCAAGGCAGCCGCGGAAGCGGCGGTCGTGCCACCCAAAACAGAGTTGGAGTGGTCCGATGTGCCGGTCATTGAGCCGCTTTGCCTGGAGCTGCCCTATCGATTGATTCCTTTGGTCGATAAAGGCGATGAGAGCGATCTGATCAAGCGCATTCGCGCGATTCGCCGAAAGTTTGTCACCGAGGTGGGGTTCCTTACGCCCTCGGTCCATATTCGCGACAACCTGCAGTTGCCTGCCGAGACCTATCGGTTCCTGCTCTATGGTGCAGAAATCGGCCGCGGCCAATGTCTGCCCGATAAATTGCTGGCGATCTATCCCCAGGGCGACTCTCAGCCCATGGCAGGGATCCAAGTCAAGGACCCCACCTATGGCATGCCAGCGGTCTGGATTGATCGCAGCCAGCGCGATGAGGCGATCGGCAAGGGCTATACGGTGGTGGAGCCTGCGGTGGTCATGACCACGCACCTGGATCACTTGGTGCGCTCGCACTCGCATGAACTCCTGGGCCGCCAGGAAACGCAAGACTTGCTGGACCACTTCAAGAGCAACTACCCCAAGCTGATCGAAGACGTGGTGCCCAAGGTCGTTACGGTCGCCAACCTGCAGCGCATTCTGCAGCTGCTGCTGGAAGAGAACGTGCCCGTGAAGGATCTGCGCACCATTTTGGAAGTCTCCAGCGAGCACTCGGCCATGCTCACTGACCCCGCCAATGTGCTGGCGCCAGTGCGCTATGCACTTCGCCGCACCATCGTGCAAGAGACCTTCGGCGAGACCAGCGAGTTCAAGGTGCTTGGGGTACACCCTGACTTTGAGCGCTTGATTGAGCAGACCGTGGGCAATGCCTCTGCCGCACCCGAGGGGGCGATTGAGCCCAGCCTGGCAAGGCTCTTCGGTGAAGAGGTCATCCTTGGCGTCAATGACATGGAGGCCCTTGGCGTTGCACCAGTGATCCTGACAGGATCCAAGTCTCGACTCACCCTGTCGCGTCTGGCCCGGCGGATCAAACCGCAGACCATCGTACTTTCCATGAGTGAGCTGCCCGCCACCGGCAATGTGACCTTCCACAAGATTCTGTGCAACCGTAATGCCCCGGCACAGGGCACGGCCAAGCCGGTTCAGCAGGCGCAGCCACAGCCCGCCGGTTAAACTCTCGCCATGGGACCAGAACGCTTTGTCGCCGCCTCCGCTGCTGAGGCCTTAAAACTTGTGCGCCGGGCACTCGGCCCGGATGCCCTGGTACTGTCGACCAATCAGACCGCCGATGGCGTTGAGATTCTCGCCATCACATCGGATGCCCTGGATCAATTATCGACAACAGCCGGGCGCAATGGCCCTGACCAATCAGGCGGCGGATTTGGCGCTGCCAGTGGCGGCAAATCGCTTCTTGCCGATGACATCTACGCCAAGCCTGCATCGCGTAGCGCCTCAGGTACTCCGACATTTCCGCATGAACTCGTGATCTCCGATGTGATCAAACCATCGCGTAACCCCGACGGGTCTCCCGTGTACACGCCTGAGCAGCTTGCTGGCGGCGGTCGCGCAAGAAACCATGAATCGACCCTAGGCAGCCACGCCGGTCGCAGTAGCGGGCGGGAATCGGAAATGGCCGCTAATGCATTGGCGGCAGCATCGGCCAATGTTGCCGAGATGAACAAACTCGTGACCGAGATGGCCCAGGTCAAAAACCTGTTGCAGTCTCATCTTGCGGGCAACTTCTGGAGCAGTCTGCAGCAAAACGCCCCGACTCATGCAGAGGTGGTGAAGGCCCTGATCAACGCAGGCTTCTCGCCAAAACTCTGCGCCGATATCGTGCAGGCCATTCCGCGCGAGGGCGACACGGCCGTGTTACTCAAGCGCGTCAGCGACATCCTGGAGGCCTTGATCAAGGTCCGTGACCCCATCACGCTATTTGATGAGGGTGGCGTATTCACCTTTATTGGCCCCACCGGCGTGGGAAAAACCACGACCGTGGCCAAGGTGGCCGCCCGCTGCGTGCTGCGATTTGGCCGCAACCAGGTCGCCCTGCTCACCACAGACACCTATCGTATCGGCGCCCAGGAACAACTCAAGGTCTTTGCCAAAATTCTCGGGCTGCCGGTGGTCTCCGTGCGCGACAGCGACGACCTGGCTGCCAAAATCAAAGAGGCCTCTAAGCGCAAGATTGTGCTGGTTGATACCGCGGGCGTAGGCCAGCGCGACACGCTCATGCTGGATCAGGCCCAATTGCTCGCAAAAGGCTCGGGCAATTCTCACCGGATTCTGGTGATGAGTGCCACCACCGATCTGCGCACGCAGGAGGATGTGATCCTGCTGCAGAACCGTTCCGATGACAAGGAACGAATCAAGAGTGTGATTGTGACGAAGACCGACGAAGCCGCGTTGGTGGCGCCGATTCTGGATTGCCTGATTCGCTACGAGCTGCCGCTGCTCTTTATTTCCAACGGTCAACGGGTGCCCGAAGACCTCAACCCACCCAACACACAGTACCTGGCACACAGGGCCATGCATCCTCGCACGCTGGAAGCTGACCTTGGCCTTGCCTCGGATCAGATTCCTGCAGTGCTTGCTGATAACCTGACGCAATGGTCGAAGACACCAAGCTAGACGAGACTGTGCAGGCCGCTGAGCAGCCTGCACAGGAATCAACAACGGACCGCGAGGAAGCCGCGGCCATCAGGACCGATCAGGCCGAGGGGCTGCGTTCGATGTTTGGCGAAAAAACCGCCCGCTTCGTCTGCCTGGGGTTTGCGCTTGATGCCGACACCGCCGCCACCATCGCTGTTGGTACGGCCCACGCATTGCGCGCCCAGAATCAACGTGTCCTGCTGATCGACGAAATCCCGCTCCAGGATCGCCGCACGCTGCATGGCCTGGCCTATCCGGTGCGCTATGACGTTTCACAGGCCCTGGAAAACAATATTCCGGTGGAACAGGCGATTCATCATGTGGATGACAACCTCTGGTTTGCTGCCGGCTTGCGCATGACCCGGGCCTACCAGAGCCGCAAACTGCGCACGCCTAACCTGATGCAGCGCATCGCAAAGACCCAATTCGAGTTCGACATTGTGTTGCTCGCCACCACCAACCCCATCCAAGGCGTACTGCGGGCCTATGCACATGATCGCCTGCAACTGGTGATCAGCGCCCCTGATGAGCCAAGCCAAATCACCGCATTAGAACAAATTCGCACCCTCTCCGCGCGTACCGAGGGCGCCAAGATCCCCGTGCTGATTGTTGGTGGACACTCCGAAGAGGAAGGCCGACAAGCCTTTGAACGCCTGCAGACCGCAGCGGAGTCGCTCTTGGAGCAGCCCCTGGAGTCCATGGGCTGGATTGCGGCCGTGACCATTCCCAACTCAACCACACGCATGAAGCAGCCATCAGGCCTGATTCTTCCGGCAACGCTCTACGCCAAACTTGCAGGCACGACACTGCAGCTTGGTGAGTAGAAAACCCTTCATTTACCGCCAACATCATGTCCCAGGCCCGCCGAAACGCATACAAGCAAGCCAGCACGACCGAGCTTAATGAAATGGTGGCGAAGTACGCTCCCCTCGTGCGCAAACTCGCGTTTCAGGTGGCCTCGCGCCTGCCCCCCAACGTGGTGTTAGACGATTTGATTCAAGAAGGCATGATGGGACTGCTGGATGCCATCAAGCGTTATGAACCCCGGCCTGGACTGAACTTCGAGGCCTATGCGCGTTTTCGCATTACCGGTGCGATCTACGACAGCTGCCGTGAAAATGACATCCTGCCGCGCAATCAGCGTGACAAGCTCTCGGAACTCGAAAAAGCATTGCGTCGGCTGGAACAGGAATTGGGCCGCACGCCGACAGAGCAGGAAATCGCTGAGGCCTGCAATCTCTCGATTGATGAATACCACCAGACACTGGACACCATGGTGGGCATGACTGCCATTGATGATGTGCCCGAGCATCTATTGCCCATTGCAGAGGGCGCCGACCCCTCGCAGATCACATCCTTCAAGCAAATTGCAAATCAGCTCTCTAGTGTGATTAAGGACCTCCCGGAAAAAGAACGCATGGTGGTGGCCCTGCACTACCAGGAAGATCTGAGCTTTCGGGAAGTCGCCTACGTGATGGACCTGACGCCTGGCCGCATCAGCCAGATCCACACACAGGCCATGGTGCGTATTCGGGCACACCTGGGCAATGACCCGACTTTTCGATAAGTCGGACACTAGACTTTTTTAGACAGCAGACTGCCCAGCACGCTGGGAACGTGACCACGATCGGAATAAGTGGCGGCTGCGGACTGCTGGGCCACCGTAGCCTGGAGCGCAGCGTTTTTCTGCATGGCAAGCCTGATCAATTCACCATTGATCTTGTGATCCAAGGCAGCCTTCATGATCAGCTCTCGCAGGCGGAGTTTTTCCCGCTCAGCGCAGCGGTCCATCTCGGAACGCAGGCTATCAATACCACCTGGAAAATTGTTGAGCCCATCGAGTGCCCTCTGAGCAGCTTCAATGGCCGCAGCGTAGTGATCGACTTCCTCAGACTCCAGGACTGAACGCAGGCCAGCGACAGCGCTGGCCATTTGTTCAATCACGAGGGATGCGGACAACGGGAAATGTGGGGATAGAAACCGGTCGGTGGTCGCACCTACCGCACACGACGCATAGACGACGCGATGGCATCACTCAGAATTGACTCCGCCACGCGATCGTAGTCGATCTCGAATTCACCGGCAGCGACCTTAGAGCGGATTTCATCCAGCAATTTGATATCGGTGGTTTTCTCCAGGCCCTTGGTGTTGACGATTGCAGCAGCCGCATTGATCTCAACGCTGGCCGCTGGCGAGGCCGCTTTTGCCCCTGCCGCCGCCGGATTGGCGCTGGCGGCAGGCGTCGACCGCGCCGCAGCAGCATCAGCCTGCGTGCGACGATTCTGGTCAATCCTTGTATCGACGATCTTTGACGGATCGATCTTCATAGCCCCAAACCCCAAAATAAAAAACCAAACACAGCCTACTGAATGAGCACCTCAACAACGCCGGACCGAACTACCCGGCCCGTAACCTGCTGACCATCGGGCAACCGCACCCGAATACTATCGCCAATCGCGCCGGCAGAGACTGCCTTGCCTTCACCAATGGCCGAGAAGCCTTTCCCTTGCACCTGCAGACGGACCGCCTCTCCTACCTTGATTACGGCTTCCTCCTTCAACATGTTTAGTGTCAGGATCGCCCCCTGCTGGAGAGGTTGGCTCAAGACTCTACCCACTGCGTCATCAATCGATCTGGCTGTATCAGATCTGGTGCGGGTTATATCGGTAGTAACTACTGACAAATCATCTGGCTTCAGCCGAATTCCCTGGGGTAAATATTTGCTGGCAGTTAATTGGGGACCGAACACTCTGGTCTGAACCGGCACACTTACCGCCCAAAAAGGTTGCGGGCAGCGGACCATGACGCTAAAACCGCCCCAGGGCCGATCCTTGCCGGAGATGACAGTCTCTAGCGCTTGCGGGCACTCACCAAGCCTCTGGCGGACCCGGCCGACCCGAACCTCGACCCGCATGTCTGCAAGGCTGGAATGGGTCCGGACCATCTTGGTAATTTTTTCCACGATGGCAGGGGGAAGATCCTCCTCCACGCTGGGTGGGGTGGCCGACTCGGACTGAGAAGGCAGCAGCGCCCGTTGGGCCCTGGCGGTCTGGGCGACCAGGACCAGGCCCGCCAACACCACAATCAGGATCAGGAATTTGCGGGAACGATCCATACGACCGGCTCGGGCTCACCCGCAACCAGGACGCCCGCCACCCAGTCGGGGGCCTCGACCGACGGGGGCAGCAAAAAGGCATTGGCCACCTCAAAAGCGCCAATCTCGTCGGCATACAGGGTGAACATCTCGGAGCCCGACTTGATACGCAGGGCAAGACGTGCTGTTTGATCAACAGCGCCCAGCAGATCCTCCGCTGAATCCGGACGATCTTTGATGGTCTCGGCCTTAAGGAACTGGGCCCAGCTCACTGCATAAGAAAGGCCATTGCGTTTGAAGGGCACCACACGCAGCCGGGATAGGCTCGAGGGCAGGATCAGGCGCAGGCCGTCGGTCAGGGGATCAATGCGGCCAGCGAGTATCTGCACGATACGGCTGGCACGCTCAAGCGCCTCATTGTCGGGACTGATATCGATCAGATCGACAAACAATGTCTGCTGCTGATAGGCGCCACGAATCGCGCTCGGCTGCGGCAGCCCGCTCATGGCCGAAATCATGTAATCGATCACATCGGCATCGGCCCGCAGGCCGCTGAGCTCAATACTGCGGGCCATCCCCACCATCCGACGCTGTAGCGGCTCCTGGGCCAGGGCCATGATCCAGTTGGCGTGATCTGTGAGTCGCACCCGGGCCTGATGGGCCAGCTCGGGAGAGGCAGATTTGGCTATTTCGTGATCCAGGGCCTGAATGTGCTTAAACGCATACAGGCGGTCATGCAGGGTGATCTTCGGTGAGAGCAGCGTATCGGGGCCCGAGAGTTCACTTGATAAGGGCACACGTGCCAACGGTGACTCGGTTTCCTGACCCGGGAAGTACATGAGCGTGGTGACCTCTTCGAGATCAATCATGCCTTGCGATTCCGGCTGCTCACTGGAACTGGATTGCGTGACCGCAAACGAGTTCGTTTGCTCTTGGGCACCAGCATCCGCCTCCGGGGCTAGGTCAGATGCAGGCGCTGGGCGCGAAGAATCAGCCGTTGATTGAAATGCCAACGAGGAAAAGTCAGCTGGCTGCTCGCCGAAAAGCGACACCGCCCGGGCGAGATTGCCAATGAGCTGATCCTGATTGGGGAAGCTGCGCTGCTCATCGGCAGTGTTCAGGGCCTCAATGGCCTCGCCCACCAGATCAAGCAGCTCATCGGTAAAGATATCCATGCCGGGACGACCAGCAGCCAGATGCCGGGAAATCACCAGGGCGATCTCAGCGTGCCGCGGAAGATTCACGCTTTGCAGGGCATCTGAGAGATCGCGGGCATGCAGGGATGCCTGAGTCATGCCATCGGGGCCCTGGGCGATGCCCTGTCGCAGGCCGTCCATGGCCCGGTTCAGGTCTGCCAGAAACAGATTGATCAAATCGTTCACGCTGGCTCCCGCTTGCCTGCAACATCCAAGAGATCTTCCACATCGGTCACGTTCTTGCGCGCCGATGCGGCCGGCGTGGTGCTGGAGGCGACATTCAGAAGGCGGTCAATATCGCCCAATGCTTCGTTTAAGCGATCAAACTGCCGTGTCCACTGCGAGGCGATCAGCAGCAAGGCCTCGGCATCGCGCTTAAGCACCACGGCATCGTGCTGCAAAGCAGAGCCCGGATCGGCTGACATATGCTTGGTCACTGCGGCATCCAACTCTTGTTGCAGGGTGCGGGCGATCGAATCCACATGCTCGATGTTCTCGGCCAGCTTGTCACCCGCATCCACCACCTGGATCTCCGCATTGGTCTGCGAGATCACCAATGAGAGCTTGATACTTTGCTCCTTCAGCAGAGCGAAATCCCGCTGAATTTCTCGGGCGCGAAACTGGGAGCCAAGCAACACTTTGAGCGCGGGATCCTCAGCCGTGATTTCCTTGGGTGTTTCCAGCGACTGCACGGTGGCACCGAGTTTTTTGATCGCGGCAATCAATTGTCGGCCCAGATCAGAGATCTGCTTGGCTGCCAGCTGCACATAGGGCAGGCTCTCATTGGCTTTTTGCAAGGCCTCGAAACGATTGGCATTGGTGAGCGCGGAATCCACTTCGGTGAGATCAATCGTGGTCAGCAGCCGCCGATCACAACGCAACACCTCAAACACGCTAAGCAGCAGGGCGATAAAGCCAATCGCGCCGAAGAGTCGCGACACAACCCCGGTATCCAACGCAAAGCCCACGCCGGTCTCGACGGGGGCCTGATCCCCACCGCTAGCCATCGCGCCGGCGAGCCGATTGAGCTCAGCAGAAATTGCAACCGCTGCAAAGGTAACGGACTCCCAGTCCTTGGCCCGACGCATCACGGTCAGGGCATCGATGCGGGCCACGATCGCCTTACGGCGCTCGTTCATCTCAGGGGCAAGCTTCGGATCATTGAGCTTTTCTCGGGCCTCCATCAGGGCCTTGAGCGATACCTGAAAACTCTTGAGACTCTCGATTGGTTTTTTCGCCTGAACATTAAGAAAATCCACACGCAGTTTTTCCAACACATCAGAAATACCGACAAAGGGAGACCCAGGGGGAATGACGCCCTTATAGAGCACCCCACCCTTGGCGAGCAGCAGTTCGAGCTCACGGTTGACGGTCTGCGACAACTCACGCACGCTCACAAGCCGCTTCTGCAATTCTTTGAGCGCTGTAATTTGTTTTTGTACAAGCGCCGCCTCGGGGACAGAAAGCCCCGCCAGTCGCGACTGAATGCTGTCAAGCGACGTATAGAAATCGGTGTCGAAGTGGTCGGCCGCCGATAGGCGGGCCCGAATCTGTTCTGCAGCCTCTTGTGGTGTGCCTGGAGTGATCGGCAAATTGGTCGCAGCAGCAGGCGCACGGGCGCCCGCCTTGGGCTCCGGAGCTGGCGTCGGTACTGCCACAGGTTCGGGCAGAAAAGACATCACGACAAAACAGGCGATGGATACCAGCAGCAAAACGGCTGATATCAGTCGGGATTTGAAGATGACGCGGCTGACTGCGGCTGAATCACTCATGGGCATCACCATCCATGCCTTCCATTGCATTGGCGCGCAGACGAACCACCGTCCAGAAATGATCCAGATGCGCGATTTCTTTTTTGTTGAAGGCCTCGGCCTCGGGGAGTTCTGGTGTTAAACGAAAAGGGCCGCTGGCATGGTCCACGCGAATGCCAACACTGGAGAGTGAATCGCCGTTAAAGACGACGACCCAGGGGGGTGCCTTGGCATCGGCATCAGGATACCGATCATGCTCGTTGGACTCCAGGGGGCCACGCACCGAAGTAAACAGACGGCTTGGCGGCAGCAGAAACACTGGCGCACCCTCGTGCACCAGCAGCCCACGAATATTCAGAAACGGGCCCTGCCCGGCCTGCACACGCGCTGCCTCACGCCCGTCAGCGGGCTGATAAAAGACCGTGGCCACGCTGTAGAAATCAATGGCATAACGATGGCCACCTACTTCCAGGCCAAACCAGCGATAGGGACGGGTAAGCGTGTTCACTCAGTCTTCCCCCATCAGTTTTTCGCGGTTGTGAAACCAGAACGCCACGAAAAAGAGTGCTAGGGCAGCGATGAGCCCAATAATGGCATCGCCAAAACTGCCCAAGGCGGCCAGCTGACCAGCAGTCGCGCTGCGCACCCTTTCCACATGCTGCTCAATGGCCACCATAAAGGCATCGTGATGCCAGGACAGGGCCTGATCTATGCGGATAAAGCCCGGGTCCCCTTCCACCAGATCACGCTGCGAATCGATATAAGAGAGCAGCTCGTGGGCGATCACGGCTAGGCTCTGCTGATACTGACGACGCCACTCGGGGGGCACGAGCAGCATAAAACGGGTGTCAAACTGGGCCGCGAGCGCCGCCGTCTGGGACTTGCCCACCACGTTGAGGCCCTTGGGCACATTAAAGAGTAAACCGCTGTTTTCTGCATTCACACGCTCGCCTGCTGGGGCAGCCAAATTGGCTGCAAAGAGCTTGCCCTGCCGACGGATCACCAGCCGCACGGTCTGCTCGCCACGCTGATCCAGCATGTCATACACATCGAGCACCGATTTCACATCGGCGCCATTGACGCTCACCACTTCATCGCCCGACCGGATACCGATGCGATCTGCCATACCACCAAAGACAACACCAGAGAGCACAGGCGCAACTTTTTTCAACCGGTCACTGGCGCGTCCGTTCTCAAACTCGGCCACCCAGGCAAAAATCTGAGCCACCGAAGCATCTTCAGCTGCCTTTTCCGATGATGGCGCGCCAACAATCTTCGGCGCAATCAGCTGCTCTAAACGCAAGGCTTTTTTGAATTGTTCAAACGTGGGGGCGTTGAGTGCCTGAGCCGTGAAGCGATGTCCGGCCGAGGAAATCTGAATGCCGACATAGGCAAGCCATATGCCGGTAAGCACCACGAATCCGAAGGCGACCCAGACCAGCCAAAACGACAGACCTCGCGTATTCACATCCATGGGTTAATCAGCTTCATGTTGTTGAGGAGGAAATGCCATCCGATTCGGCATTGAGTGAGAATTTCTCTTTCAGCTGCTGCACATCGCGATGCTCGGCCAAAAGACTGACCTCACGATGACGAACATCCATCTTCGCCCGACAAGCCAGAAAAGTCTGAATCCAGGGGCCCGCCTTCATGGAGATCACCGCATCGGCAATCAAGTACTGGCCCCGCTGATCCGGCCGCACCCGCACAGTCACCAGCTGTGAGTCGGTCTGATCGAAAAGACTGAGCTCAATGAACGACAGTCGACTGTAGCGATGGTGCGAACCCACCAGCAGAAACGACTGGCCCTCAAGCGTGAAATAGATTTCATGCCCGGGCACCACCTGCACGGTCTCCACGACATCAATCTGGGTGATGCCGACCTTGTTGTGCCAATCCATGTCGGCCTTCTGTGCTTCACGCGATTTGCGATTGAAAAACCGCATGCCTTCATAGAGTTCATACAGCGTGATGGGCACCCGGTTTTGCCGGGCAAGATTTTTAAGCGCCTCGGTCTTGCTCTGCACCTCCTCGCGCTCGACAGCGAGTTTTTCTTCCAGACTGCGGATGTCTTCCTTGAGCTGGGTCTGGAGGTTTTCAATGCCCTTGAGCGCCTCACCCCAGACGACATCGATCTCGGAGGAGTCTTCAGGATTCACCCCAGCCATGGATTTCTCGATGATGTCTTTACGCTCGGCCGCCTTTTCTTTTCTGCGGCGTGCGTCGCGGGCAGCCACCACGGCCAGAAGAACGGCCAGAGCCACGCAGACCAGGGCAATCCAAAGCCCGGGCCGGATTGAGGACACCGAGTCAACCATCTGTGGGGGCAGCGCCTTTTTGTAGGGAGTCGACAGCCGCAAGTGTAACGTGGGCCAACTGCGGAAAGGCAGCCGGGGAATCCATCACGCGGACCTTGGCGCTGAGCGCGCAGAGCTCGACCTCGATCCGATCAGAGGCATCGGCGCAGTCCAGAATCATCACTGTGGGCCGTTTGATACTCGGAACCAGCTTGGCCACGGACGAAAACGGCAGACACTGGGCCAACTGCCCCCAATACACATGTCGGGCCGAGGCCAGCAGGCCGTGGTCGTCGGCCCGGGTCACTGCAAACCCACCCAACAGCCCCTTGAGCCTGCCCCGGCTGGCGGCGAGCCGCCACTCGGCCACACCCTCGGCCTTGGCAGGCCGCCCCGACAATGAAAAATCAAAGCCCAGGAAGGGGTGGATCACGATCACGCCAGACAGTGCAGGCCCGAAAGCCCATTCGTTTTCCAGTGGGACCATCTGACTGCCCAGCCGAACGGTTTTCGGTTTGGCCAGATCCAGGGTGTCCATCCACAACGCAAAACTCGCTGCGAGACCGACACCGATCACAATGGCCGAAGCATCGGTTTTCGCCGCACGTATATCGCGCAGCACACGCAATGCGGACTCATCTGTTCCATTAAGCGCATCAGGATGAATTTGCACCGGGGTGACGAGGTGTCCGGCGGCGGACAGGGCGGCGCGCAGCGGGGTCAGAAGATCGGTGTTTTGTGCCTGAAATTCCAGCAAAAATAATCGCACCTGCTGCATGGGCGAAGTATATACTTTGCCGCATGGAGACCCTGATACTTGCGTTCGCAATCGCCATGGCCATCTTGGCGCTGGTACTTTATTTCGAGCTCAAAAACACTCAGGAGCGCGTTGAGAGAGTACGCACTGAAATCGAGCAGCGGGTCTCACTGACCATTCAAGGCGTCATGCACGATACCCAGGAAAAGATTCCGCAAATTGAAAAGCGGGTCGAGGAAATCGCCCAGAAAGTTGCTGAGACCGAGGCCGAGGTCCATCAGCTGCAACACCCTGAAGAAGACAAAAAATAAGCTAACCCAGCCAGTGGCCCACCGACACCAGCAGCATCAGGGCCACCCAGAGAATCACAGCCCGCCATACCAGACCCACGGCTGAACGCAGGGCGCTTTCGTTGGCCTCGCGCAGATCAGGCATGTCCTGGTAGATCGAGGGCCAGGGTCCACCAAGGGCCTCTGTCTCGGGCGCTTCATCTAAATGTACCGATACGGAGTGGGCCTCGGGAACGCTCAGGCGAATCCCCATGGCACCCGCCCCGGCAGAGAGAATCACCCGCTCGGTGTCATTGGCACGCGGCAAAAATCCCGACTTGGCACGCCACATCAGGATCGCATCCTCAAAATTGCCCACAATGGCAAACACAATTGCCGTTACCCGTGCGGGGATCCAATCCACCCAGGCAAAGGCACGCACGGCAAAGTCCCCAAAGTTGGTCAGCGGCGGCACCGGCGTGTTTGGCGAGGCACCGGCCTCTTGGCGCGCATCAGCCCAGACCCTGCGTGCCTCAGCACTCAGCCGATAAAGTACAGCGCCAGCAGGGCCTGGCATCAACACAAACCAAAAGATCACCCCGAACACATGGCGCTGCGCACTGATCAAGGCAAGGCGAATGGCCTCACGGGCAATCGCTGACGCATCGCCACTTTCCGCTGCAATTCGGGTCATCAGGTCACCGCCGGAATGCGCGGCCCATTTACGTAGTGCCTCGCGGGCTGTGGGCAAATCGTTTTCAGCAAGGGCCAGCTGAATCTCGGTGAAGCGATTGCTGAAGTGACGAAAGCCGATGGTGAGATACAGCATACCCACCGTCGCGATGAATCCCAGAATCACATTCACGCGCCCAAGCAGCTCCACCACCAACGCAGTGATCAGCGTGCCACCGATCACGACAGCAAACCAGGTCCAGCGGGCAGACCCTACCTCGCCGGTATCGGTTGCCCGCTCAATGCGCAGCAACAGACGCTCCACTGCCAGTGCAATACGGGAGTCGTCCCGCACAGGGCGGAACTGCTCAAGCAGCATGGCAAAAATGAAGCTAAAAAGAGTCATAGTCCGTTAGTCTAGCCGCATCGGGATGGGTTTAACGATCTATCAATACTCACGCATCGCAGCCGAAAGCAGATGATAGAGATTACGCAACATCGCGGCGGTGGCCCCCCAGATAAAAAATTCCCGATGCGCATGCGCTGGACTCAGATAAGGCATCGCATAAAAGCGGATGAGCTCGCCCGTGGGGCTCTCATGAGCAGGTACGACCCGCACCTGATGGTTGGCTGGATTCATCAGAAACGAGAGCGGCACCTCGAAAACATCAGCGACCTCGCGCTGATCTCTAACGTAGCCTGAGGCAGCAGTAATCCGGCCCAGCACCGGGGTGACCAGAAACCCCGTAGCCGTCATGTAATCGGGCAGCCGGCCCCAGACTGCAATGCATTGGGGATGAACGCCAATTTCTTCATGGGCCTCACGCAGTGCCGTGTGTTCTTCGGAGGGATCAGAGGCCTCGGCCCGGCCGCCTGGGAAACTCACCTGTCCGGCATGACTGGAAAGATCCTCTGTGCGCTGGGTCAGCACGATGCTGACCTGCTGCTCACCCGTGAAAGGAATGAGTACCGAGGCCCGAACCGCGGTCTCCCGCGTCACGGGCCGCAACGGCCGCCGCCTATCCTGAACCATCTCCGGGGACCAGCGGGGGAATTTAGGCTGCGCACGCATGCGAGAAAAGATGTCTTCAAGAACCGAAAACGACAGAGCCCGCTCGGGAAGAGCAGGCTCTGTGGGCTGGGATTCAATTCTTGCCGCCCGAGGATCAAAACCAATCGAAGACGACATGAATCAGGTAACAGGGCCTGGGTTGAAGATACGCAACCCGAACCCTGCCCCGGGAATTACTCTGCAGCCTCTGCGGTTGCGCCCTCGGACTTGCGGGCCGCAAGCTTTTCGCGGATGCGGGCCGACTTGCCGGAACGCTCACGCAAATAGTAGAGCTTGGCGCGACGCACATCACCGCGACGCTTGACCTCAATGCCAGAGATCAGGGGGGAGTAGAGCTGGAATGTTCTCTCCACGCCTTCACCGGAAGAAATCTTGCGCACGATAAAAGAGGAATTCAAACCACGATTGCGCTTGGCAATCACCACACCTTCGTAGGCCTGGACGCGCTTGCGGTTACCTTCCACCACGTTGACGTTGACCACAACGGTGTCTCCCGGAGCGAACTCGGGGATTTTCTTGTTCAAGCGGGCGATTTCTTCCTGCTCGATTTGACGGATCAGATCCATGATTTCTCCAAAAACCATCGTGGACTCGGCGCCTGTTTTTCCCTGTTCGACAACACGCTGCGCGCATTGCGAACCGCTGGGGAAACACCAGTCCAGAGGATGGGGTTGTTACTGGGACTTTGGCTTATGCAGGAGATCCGGCCGATGCCGGCTGGTGGCCTCTAGGGCTGCCTTCCTGCGCCAATCCGCGATTCTCTCATGGTGGCCAGATAAAAGCACGTCCGGCACCGCCGCCCCATTGAAGACCTCCGGCCGCGTGTAATGAGGCCAATCCAGCAGCCCGGCCGCTGGTCCCTGGACGGAAAAAGACTCCTGGATGGCCGACTGCTCATCCCCAAGGGCCCCTGGCAGACGCCGGATGGCCGCATCGACCACGGCCATGGCAGCGATCTCGCCGCCAGAGAGCACGAAATCCCCGAGACTCCAGAGCTCATCCACCTGCTGATCGATGAAACGCTGATCGACCCCCTCATAACGGCCGCAGATGATCGTCCAACAGGGCTGAGTGGCGATGCGGTCAACCAGCGCCTGATTGATGGGCTGGCCCGATGGGCTCATCAGCACGACAGGGGCAGGACCCAGGCCCGCCGATTGCTGCTGGGAACGAATGTCCTGCACGGCCTCAGTCAGCGGGCCGGCCATCATGACCATGCCGGGGCCGCCACCATAGGGGCGATCATCGATGGTCTTGTAGGCATCGTGGGCATAGTCACGCAGCTGATGGCAATGGAGCTGGGCCAGGCCGCGTTCGATCGCGCGGCGGGTGATGCCATAGCGCGTGACCGCATCGAACATGTCAGGAAATAGCGTAAGGATGTCGAAGCGCATGGTCAGCCGAGGCAGTACATGCCCACAATCTTGCTGGGCCAAAATGGATGGCGCATTACTTCCACCACTCCACGGACCAATCCACGGTAATCACGCGTGACTCGGTGTCAACCTTATCGATGTAATGCGACACAAAGGGGATCATGCCGGCCTCGAGCACCAGCCAGTCATGCTCGCCATTGGTCTGCATGGAGCGCACTTCGCCAAGTTCTTCCCCCTGCCGATTCACCACCTTGCAGCCCATCAGATCCGCCCAGTAGGCCTCGTCCTCGTCGGGCTCGGGGAAGCTGCCTCGGGAGAGGCCCACCGCCGCGCCACGCAGCAGCTCGGCCTGATTACGGTCGGCAACCGCCTCGAGCTGCAACTTTAGCCCACGGGTCTGGGGCGAGCATTCGATGATCCGGGAATAGAGCCACCGGTGTGGGGTGTCAGGCACGGTGTCAGACACCTGTCGGCGACGATCCGCTAGCCGGACCCAGCAGTCGCTGGCAGCAATCAGTAGCGTGTCGTCAATGGGGAGTCCGGTAACGGACTTCAAGGTATGTAGCCGGAGGGCGCCCTTCAAACCAATTGGCGCGCCCACTTCGGCAAGCGCCACCCAGTCGGGCGGCGGGATCTGGTCAGGCTGCTTTTTGGGAAGCAAATTCTTTGATCAAGCGGGCAACGCGGGGGCTGACTTGCGCGCCCTGGCTGCGCCAGTAGTCGACACGGTCCATGGCCACGCCGACTTTGGCCTCGTTGGCGGCGGCCAAGGGGTTGAAAAAGCCAACGCGCTCAATAAATTTGCCATCGCGGCGGCTACGCGAGTCTGTTGCCACCATGTGGAAGTAGGGGCGCTTGTGGGCGCCACCGCGGGCTAAACGAATAATGACCATCTTGGGAACATCCTTTAATTAATCGGGGATCCCGGCAAAAACTCGGGAAAGCCCAAAATCTTAGCAGTTCCGAGGAGATTTTCCTAGGGCCTGAACGACGCTCGGGGCCTAGCGCTGGGGGATTTACTCGAGGAGCGTCGGAGCAAAACGCTTTTGATTTACGTTTTGCGACCGCGACGAGAGAAAGCCCCCAGCGCTAGGCCCCGAGCTCTACGGAACCCGAGCCTCAGCCCTTCGACAACGCTTCGGTGAGTTCAGGGACAGCCTGAAACAGGTCCCCGACCAGGCCGTAATCTGCCACCTGAAAAATCGGCGCCTCTGGGTCCTGATTGATGGCCACGATGACCTTCGAATCCTTCATCCCCGCCAGGTGCTGAATGGCCCCCGAAATACCCACGGCGATATAGAGCTGGGGTGCAACCACCTTGCCCGTCTGGCCGACCTGCCAATCATTGGGCGCGTAGCCTGCGTCCACAGCGGCTCGACTTGCCCCCATGGCAGCACCCAACACATCGGCGAGTTTTTCCAGCATCGCGAAGTTTTCTTTGCTGGCCAACGCACGGCCACCAGAGATCACCACCTTGGCGGCGGTGAGCTCCGGCCGCTCCAGCTTGGCAATCTCGCGGGACTCGAATTTGGCGGACTTGGCCGGTGCGGCCGCAGCTACGGCAGGTTCGACCGGGGCCGGTGCCTGCGATCCGGCAGCTTCAAATGACGTGCCACGCACAGTCATGACTTTGACCTTATCAGTGGACTGAACTGTGGCAATCACATTGCCCGCATAAATGGGCCGCTTGAAGGTATCGGCACTCTCAATCTCGATCACATCAGAAATCTGAGATACATCCAATCGCGCCGCAATACGCGGTGAAATATTTTTCCCAAAAGCAGTGGCCGGCAAAACAATCGCATCGAATCCCGCACACATGGATATCACCTGGGCCGAGACAGCTTCAGCCACTTGATGCTGCAGATGTGGGGCCTCAGCGACATGCACGCAACTGACGCCAGCAAGCTGTGCAGCAGCCGCGGCAGCGGCTTGCGCGCCCTGGCCCGCCACCAGCACGTGGATCTCTGCACCACCTGCTTTCTGTCCCAGCGTTGCCGCTGCAGTGACGGTGTTGGCGGTGACCGGCTTAAGATGGTCGTTGTCGTGTTCTGCAATAACAAGGATTTTCATATTGTTCTTCCCAAATGCATTGCGTGCTTAGATCACTTTGGCTTCATTGCGCAGCTTGTCCACCAGCGTCGCGACATCGGGCACCTTGATGCCTGCCTTGCGGCTCGGGGGATCCTGCACCTTCAGCAATTTCAATCGGGCCGCAACATCTACACCCAAATCAGCAGGTGTGGTCTGGTCGATGGGTTTTTTCTTCGCCTTCATGATGTTGGGCAGGGTCACGTAGCGGGGCTCGTTAAGCCGAAGATCCGCGGTGACCACGGCAGGCAACTGCATGGAGAGTGTTTCCAGGCCACCATCAATCTCGCGGGTGACGGTGAGGCTGCCGCCGCTGACTTCCACCTTGGATGCGAAGGTGGCCTGCGGTACGTCCCACAGCGCGGCAAGCATCTGTCCTGTTTGATTCGCGTCATCGTCAATCGCCTGCTTACCCAGAATCACCAGCTGGGCACTCTCTTTCTCAGCAATGGCTTTTAGTAGTTTGGCCACAGCAAGGGGCTCAAGCGGCTGATCGCAGAGCACATGTATGCCACGGTCCGCACCGATCGCCATCGCAGTGCGAATCACATCCTGGCACTGGGCCACACCGCAACTGACCGCAACAATCTCGGTAGCAATGCCGGCCTCTTTTAAACGAGTGGCTTCTTCGATGGCGATTTCATCAAATGGATTCATCGACATCTTCACGTTGGCGATGTCCACATCGGAACCATCAGCCTTCACACGGACCTTCACGTTGTAATCCACAACGCGTTTGACTGGGACGAGGACTTTCATCGCGATTCCACCCTTTGTCGAGGTTTTTTGGGCGCAAACCCAGCGGGGATATTAGACCGCCTGGCTTGACCATTTGTCTGATCAGCCCCCATTCTAATGCGACAATCCGATGAAACCGGAAGAGGGCATCGCATCGACGCTCATGCAACAAACACGCAGAAAAATTCTTGAACAAAGCGGCCTGATCGCGCTGGCCGCCCTGACGCCATGGGGCACTGCCCAGGCCCAACGCAAATCCCCCACCCCTACTGAGCCCTATGCCGAACTCTTGGCCGATCGCCTGCGATTTGGCTGGCTCGGCCGCAGCGATGTCCAGGAATTTATCTCAACCCTGAGTGACCGCCACAGCATGCCGCGCCACTGGCTGGAGGGACACTTCAAGCGGCTGGGCGCTCAACCCAAGGCGCTGGCCCTCATCGCACCACCGCCACCAGGGCCCGATGATCCGCCGCCGAGAAAACGCTCCTGGGCCCGCTATTTGTCTCAGCATGCCGATGCCGTGCGAATCAAAGAGGGTCGCGAGTTTCTTATTCGCTATCGCGGAGTATTTGATGCGGTATCCGAACAATCTGGCGTACCGGCCCATGTGATTGCCGCCATCATTGGGGTTGAGACCCGATACGGAAAATTCACCGGCCGCTTCCCCACACTGGAAACATTGGCCACCCTGGGATTCGACTCGCCCCGACGTGCAGACTTCTTTCTGAAAGAGCTCGAGAGCCTGCTACTCATGGGCCACCAGGGAGTGATTGATTTGAGGGATGCCAAAGGCTCTTTCGCTGGCGCACTCGGTCTGCCGCAATTTATGCCGAGCAGCTGGCGGCAATTTGCTGTTGGTTACAAGAAACGCGAGAGGCCTGATCTAATCAATAGCCCACAGGATGCGATCGCCTCCGTAGGCAACTTTCTAAAGCTCCACGGCTGGGCGGCGGGCGAGCCCAGCCATAGCGTAGCCCTTGTGCCACAGGGCATTGATGCAAAGCCATTTGTTGCGCCTCAGTTAACGCCGGTACACACCGTAGCGCAAATTCAAAGGGCGGGTATTGAACAGGACCAAATGCGACTTGGTGGACAGATGCGGGCAAGCCTAATTGATCTTCCGGAAGAAGACGACTCCGTGAAGTATTGGTTTGCTGCCAATAACTTTTTTGTGATCACCCAGTACAACCGCAGTTTCATGTATGCAGCGGCGGTGCTCACACTCGCTGAATCGCTTAACGGCAGCGTTTAAGTTTTCGTGATGTTGAATCGACGCCGTTTATTTGGTCTGGCGCTTTCAGCGCTGCTGCTGATCACGACAGTTGGCTGTCAACAGCCGCCTGGCGTGCATCTTCCCGCCGGGCCTTACACGATTGCAGAAATCTTTGATGGGGATTCATTTAACCTAAAAGCCAGAAATGGTGAACTCGTGCGCGTGCGCATTGCGGGTATTGATGCGCCGGAAAAGACCCAGCCCTATTCGAATAAGGCTAAGGAATCGCTTGCAGAAATTCTGCAGTCAGGTGAGATCAGCCTAGAGCCGATAAAGATTGATGTCTATGAACGCTGGGTCGCCAATGTGAGTGTGGCGCGGCAAGATGCCGGGTTGATGCAGATTCAGCGGGGCTATGCTTGGTTTTTTGTACGCTACAAACAGGATCTCACTGAGGAACAACGGCGACGCTATGCAGACGCCGAGCGTGCCGCACGCGACCAGCGGCGTGGACTCTGGGCAGGCATCGATGCTGCAGCCCGTAATCCGGCGCTTGCGCCGGAGCCACCGTGGAAGTTTCGGGAGCGGGCGCGGAAAGAGAAATAACACTCGGCTTACTTGAGGGCTCGGGGCCTAACGCTGGGGGCAACCTAAATCGAAGGCTCCCGGCCTAGCGCCGGGTTTCGCCCGGCTGCAAGCGTTCGCCGGTTCGAAATCCCGACGCTCTCCGGTCGAGTTCATAGGTCGAAACGCTATAGCTCTCGAGGGGAGAGCATCGGGATGTCGACGAGTTGAGCGTCGGAGGCAAACGCCTTTAGCCGTTGTTTGCCGACCGC
>VERJ01000017.1 GCA_018882795.1 Burkholderiaceae bacterium
GGCGTGAACTATGTGACCGGGGATTATTCACGCGGTGCCTTTGGCTACTGGGTGGAAAACGGCGAAATCGCCTATCCGGTTGAGGAGATCACCATTGCTGCCAACATGAAGGATATGTTGAAAGGCATTGTGGGCATTGGCGCTGACACGCTGTGTCGTGGCACCAAAACAGTCGGCTCTATTCTGATTGATGAAATGATGATCGCAGGCGACTGATCAGCAGCCGCCATACGCCTTAGAGCTCCACTCTGCCATTCGGGCGCTGGGGAGCGACTCGGATGGCGCGGATCACACCGTGCACCCGTCGCACACGGCGCAACACATTGGCCAGATGCTGTCGCTCGCGGACTTCCAAAGTCAAATTCATGATCGCCAGGGTCTGATCTTTTGGTGCGGTATTGGCGCCAACAATATTTGCTTCTGCAGCAGAAATCGCCGATGCCACGCGGGCCAGAATGCCGCGCAGATCCTGGGTCTCCACCACAAGCTCTGTCTGAAACAGACGCTTGAGATCTTCTGCCCAGATAATGTCGGCCCAGCGCGCGGGATCTTTTGCACGTTGTCGTCGGCCCAGGCCGCAGGTGGCGCGGTGAACGACCAATCCTGCGCCGCCGCGCATCAAGCCAATGGCGGCATCGCCGCCGATTGGGCTGCAGCAGGCAGCATATTGCACAGTAGAGCCTTCGCTGCCATCGATGGTGATGGCCTCGGTTCTGCTTGCGAAATGTGATTGCGCAATCGCCAAGGCATGCCGCGCATGATCCGGCAGCCGTGACAAGGCCGAACCCGCAGGCTGGGGCATCAACCGCCGAGCCGCCACGTCGGCCAGCGTCAGCCCCAGGCCAATGTCCTCTAGAAGCGCATCACGATCACGTGCTGAGTTCTCTGCAAGAAACTGTTGCCACTCCAGTTTTGGATCATCAATCCCATCCGCACCCAAAGCCTTGAGCGCCTGCTCCAGCAGACGCTGACCAAACTCGATGGCCTCGGTGCGGGTCGTGGTCTTGAGCCGGTGACGGATTTCTGCTCGGGCCTTCGCTGTTCTGACAAATCCCAGCCAGGCCGGATGCGGATTGGCCTGGGGGGCGGTCTGAATGTGCACGACATCGCCATTACGCAGTGGCGTGTCCAGGCCCGCAGGCCGGTGATTGATCTCTGCGGATACGCAATGATTGCCGACATCGGAGTGCACGTTGTAAGCAAAATCAACGGGTGTTGACCCACGCGGCAATTCACGAATAGCCCCCTTGGGCGTGAAGACATAAACAACATCCGGGAAGAGATCAATCTTCACGCTATCCAGGAACTCAGAAGGGTCCCGCGTTTGCGATTGGACCTGCACCAGTGACTGCATCCATTCATGGGCCCGTGCCTGTAGCGGAGACGCTTCCTGCGAGGGATGTTCTTTGTACATCCAGTGGGCGGCAACGCCAGCCTCGGAGACATGGTGCATCTCTTCCGTGCGGATCTGGAACTCCACCGGCGTGCCATAGGGCCCAATCACCGTGGTGTGCAGGGACTGATAGCCGTTGGATTTGGGCAGTGCAATGTAGTCCTTGAATTTGCCGGGCATTGGTTTGTAGAGCGCATGCAGGGCGCCGAGTGCCAGATAGCAGTCGGAAATGGTCGACACCAGCACGCGAAACCCATAGACATCCAGCACCTCGGCAAAACTCAGGTGCTTCTCGATCATTTTCCGGTAGGTAGACCAGAGGCTTTTCTCTCGGCCCTCCACCGTGGCCTGGATGCCGAATTTCGGCAACTGCTGCGTGATGGCCGATTGCAGCCGACTCACAACCTCGCGGCGATTGCCGCGTGCTGAGCGCACAGCCTTGGAAAGGGTCGCGTAACGTTGCGGATAGAGGCCCGAAAAACTGAGGTCTTCCAGTTCGCGGAACGCGGCGTTTAATCCTAGCCGATGCGCAATTGGCGCGTAGATATCGAGTGTCTCGCGCGCCACCCGCCGACGCTTCTCCGGTGATACGCCACCGAGTGTGCGCATATTGTGGAGGCGATCGGCGATTTTGATCAGGATGACCCGCACATCGCGGGCCATGGCCAGAAGCATCTTGCGGAAGTTCTCGGCCTGGGCTTCTTCCCGATTGCGAAACTCGACCGCATCCAATTTCGATAAACCATCGACAAGCTCTGCTACTTCTTTGCCAAAGCGTTCGGCGATCTGTTCCTGGGTGGCGGTCGTGTCTTCTACAGTGTCATGCAGCAGCGCGGCCATCAGGGCCTGTGCATCAAGACGCCACTGGGTACAGAGCTCAGCGACTGCGAGTGGGTGCGACACATAGGGTTCGCCGGACTGACGAAATTGTCCCAGATGGGCTTCATCGCTGAATCGATATGCGGCCCTTAGCCGCTCACAATCTTCTTCGTTGAGGTAAGCCCGGGCGCGTTCAATCAGCGGGCTTACAGAGACGGCCCGCAGTGCGGGGCTGTTCACTTAGATCGGCACTTTCCTCAGCATCTCACGGCCCACATGCTGGCCAGCGATCTCGCGCAGGGCCGTGACCGTTGGCTTATCGCGGGACTCGATCTTTGCCGATGAACCCTGGGCGAGTTGGCGGGCACGATAGGCTGCGGCCAGCGTGAGCTCGAAACGGTTGGGAATGTTATCGAGACAATCTTCAACAGTGATACGTGCCATGACGGGAGCTTTCTTGTGTTGGTGCGTTGGTGTGGTGTTGTTGAAACGAGCCGCCTACCAGGCCTGCTGAATAAACCCTTCCAGATCCTGCAGGGCGGCGCTAAAGTCTTGATTTATAATAACATAATCGAATTCTCGGGCATGCGACATCTCGTCGGCGGCGGCTGCAAGGCGGCGTTGAATCACCTCATTGGAATCTTGGCCGCGGCCCCTGAGCCTGGTCTCGAGCTCTTGTAATGATGGCGGCAGAATAAAAACGCTTTTGGGGGCGTGGGCCTTGCCCTGAAATAGTGTCCGAATCTGCTGTGCGCCCTGCCAATCGATCTCCAGAATGATGTTGCGTCGGGCGGCAAGCTGGGCCTCAATCCAGGTGCGGGAGGTGCCATAAAAATTTCCGTGGACTTCTGCCCACTCCAGAAAGGCACCTGCATCGCGCTGCTGTGCAAATTCCTCTGCTGTGGTGAAGAAATATTCCCGGCCATGTGTCTCCCCAGGCCGCGGCGGACGCGTCGTGGTGGAGATGGAAAGCGCCCATTCCGCATGACGCTCAAGAAATGCGCTCACCAAGCTGGATTTGCCAGCACCAGAGGGCGCAGCGATCATCAAAAGCCGACCGTTACTCAAGATTTTGCACCTGCTCCCGAATCTGTTCAATCAGCAGTTTCATCTCAATCGAGATCTTGCTCAATTCAATTGAAGCGGACTTCGATCCAAGCGTGTTGGCCTCGCGATTCATTTCCTGGGTGAGGAAATCCAACCTTTTCCCAATGCCTGATTTATTGGCAGAAGCATTCAATGTCTGTCGGGCTGCTGCCAGATGCGCGCCGAGGCGATCAATTTCCTCGGCGATATCGATGCGCAGACCGTACACAGCGGCCTCCTGCCGTATGCGATCTTCAAGGGCGGTGGCGTGCTCAGCGCTCAACTCTTTGCCTGCGATAGTCAGGCCGATTGCCTCGCGCAGTTTTTCAGAGAGTCTCTGCTGTTGGGCGGCGATCGCCTCGGGCACCAGGGTCTGGGCCTGCGCACACAGGGCAGTGAGCTGATCCAGTCGATGTTCAATCACTTCTGCAAGCCGTTGGCCTTCGGCCTGACGGTTGGTGGTGAATTGCTGGAGTGCCTCGGTCAGCAGACCATTGAGCAGTTTTAACCATTCATCCTGACTTAGCTGTGGCTCGATCAGCACGCCAGGCAGCCGGAGTAGATCATTAACAGAGAAGGGCGTGATCTCTTCATGGTCGCAGCGAATCTCATGGGCGAGTCGGAGTGCCGAAGCCAGGCCTGCGGGGTTGATCTGGGTCTGGGAAAGACTCGCCTCGGTGCGGGACATGCCCACGCGCAGTTCCACTTTGCCGCGGCTGATTGCCGCTTGGAGCCGCTCACGCAGATGGGATTCAGACCAGCGGAATTCATCGGGCAGCCGGGGATGCAATTCGAAGTAGCGGCTATTGACACTGCGTAACTCCAGGCTGAGGCGGCCTGTCGGACAATCCGTCTGTGCGCTGCCAAAGCCGGTCATGCTGGGGTGGGCCATAGTCGTCTTCGCCGAAGTGGTGAACTCGCGTTATTGTAAGGGCCGATCAATAAAGGAATTCAACATGTCACAGTCCACACCCCACGGAAATGGCCATACGGCCTCATCATTGTCCCGCCCGAGTGGCAGACTCGCCTCGCAGCTGCGTCCAGTCAGTCTGCAGCGTCGTTACACCAAGCATGCCGAGGGCTCGGTGCTGGTCTGCTTTGGCGAGACCAAGGTCTTGTGCACGGCTTCTGTGGAGGAGCGGGTGCCGGGATTTCTGAAGGGTCAGGGATCCGGCTGGGTCACAGCCGAATACGGGATGCTGCCCCGATCCACCCACACCCGTAGTGATCGCGAGGCTGCAAAGGGCAAGCAGAGTGGGCGCACGCAGGAGATCCAGCGTCTGATCGGCCGGTCTCTGCGTGCGGTGATGGATCTGCCGATGTTGGGCGAACGCACCATCACGATCGATTGCGATGTGCTGCAAGCCGATGGCGGCACCCGAACCGCGAGCATCACTGGGGCCTGTGTGGCACTGGCCGATGCGCTGCATGGATTGAAGCGCGAAGGCCTGATTGCCGCGAGTCCATTGAAAGAGTCTGTTGCTGCGATTTCAGTGGGCATCTGGCGTGGCCTGCCGGTGTTGGATCTGGATTACGTCGAAGATTCGGCCTGCGATACGGATATGAATGTGGTCATGACGGATTCGGGCGGCATTGTGGAAGTGCAGGGCACTGCGGAAGGGGAGCCGTTTTCCCGCGCCCAGTTTGATGAGTTGTTGCTGCTGGCCTCCCAGGGGATCGAGCAGCTCCATGAATTTCAGCAGTGTCTGATTCAGGACCCTGAGCGCCTGTCGGTTGCGGTGGAATGAGAAGGTGTCAGGCACCTTGGTAATTCAATAGCGATCATGAATCGTTGGGTTTTGGCTTCATCTAATTCCGGAAAGCTCAAGGAGTTTCAACACGCGCTCGCACCTGTTTTGAATGCGCGCGGCATCACCTTGGTCAACCAATCTGATCTTGGAATCAATGGGGCGGAGGAACCGTTTCACACCTTCGAGGAAAACGCGCTCGCGAAAGCACGCCACGCTAGCCTTGCCAGCGGACTGCCCGCATTGGCCGATGATTCCGGGTTGTGTGTCGATGTCTTATTGGGCGCGCCGGGCGTGCGTTCTGCGCGCTATTTCTCTGATGCGCAGGCGTGTGCGGCGGCAGAAGATCTCTCGGATCTCAGGGCGATTGAGGCATTGCAGCTCTCGATTGATGAATCCAATCTGCGTTGGCTGCTGCGTGAAACGCTCAATGCACTCGGCCTTCATCAGGCGCCAATTCCGGCCCGGCCCATTGCATCGGCCCAGTTTCACGCGGCCATTGCCTTTGTGCGTTCCGCCGATGATGCAGCGCCGATCATCGTGACGGGTATCTGGCCTGGTCAGCTTTATTCAGCGCCGGTGGGAGACCATGGCTTTGGCTATGACCCAATTTTTTTTGATCCCAATATTGGCCTGACCGCAGCACAAATGACGATTGATCAGAAGCGTGCGGTGAGCCATCGCGGACGGGCGCTGGACGCATTGCTGGCAAGACTCTGCGCATGATCCGCTTCTCTGCGCTGCCCGAGCTCTCGCTCTACATTCACCTGCCGTGGTGTGTGCGCAAATGCCCCTATTGTGATTTCAACTCTCACGAGCAGCAGGCTGAATTGCCCGAGCGGGCCTACGTGGAAGCACTGGTGCGTGATCTGGAGGCTAGCCTGCCCCTGATCTGGGGCAGACCGGTGATCAGCATCTTCATTGGTGGAGGCACACCGAGCCTGTTTTCGCCGGAAATGATTGGGTTGTTGATTTCTGAAGTTCGCGCGCGGCTGATGCTCTTGCCGGATGTCGAAATCACCATGGAGGCCAACCCTGGCACCTTCGAGGTGGATCGGTTTCGGGGTTTTCGCGAGGCCGGTGTGAATCGGCTCTCGGTGGGCGTGCAGTCCTTTGATGTCAATAAGCTGAAGGTGTTGGGCCGCATTCATGATGCGGATCAGGCGCGTGCCGCATTGGTGCATGCTGTGCAAATCTTTGATCGTGTGAATGCTGATTTGATGTTTGGTCTACCCGGGCAGACGCTCACAGAACTTGAGCGGGAACTCTCCGAGTTGGTGCAGCTGGGGTTAAGCCATGTCTCGTGTTATCAGCTCACGATGGAGCCCAATACGCGATTCGGCATTCGGCCACCGCAGGGCCTGCCCGATGATGATGTTCTCGCCGATATGCAGTCTCTGGTTATTCATCGCCTACGTCAGGCCGGGCTGTCGCGCTATGAGATCTCGGCATTCTCGCGTGCCGGGCAGGAGTGCCGACACAATCTGAATTACTGGACCTTTGGCGATTACCTGGGCATTGGGGCAGGGGCCCATGGAAAGATTTCGTTTGCGGATCGGATTCTGAGAACAGAGAAGCTGCGCAACCCAAAAGCGTACATGGAGGGGGGCAATGACGCGCACGGTGAACCGATCTCCATCGAGAGCCTGCCATTTGAATTCATGCTCAACGCGCTGAGGCTCACTGCGGGCGTTCCTGCAAGCCGTTGGTCACAGACTACCGGCATGTCGGTGGGGGAGCACCCGTTTTTACTGGAGCGTCTTGGCCAGGCCCAGGCCCGGGGGCTGATGCGGGCCGATGCTGGCCGGTTTCAGGCCACTGACCGGGGATTGGAATTGCTCAACGACCTGCAGGCCTTATTCCTGCCCTGAAACCCCAATTTGAACCAATTTGGTGCAATAATGGCAATCAGGCTATTTATGCACTACAAATGTGCATTTAATGCACCAAAATAGTTCAAAACGATAGTTTTCCACGAGAATTTAGCTTCTAAGTTATTGATTTTTCGTGGATTCCATTCAGGCACGTTTTTCGCTCACTGATCACCATCTTAGATCGTTTTCAAATAAGGAGAAGTTCAAATGCCCACCCCGCATGAAGTCATGAAGATGGTTTCCGACAACGAAGTCAAGTTCGTCGACTTTCGGTTTACCGATACCCGCGGCAAGGAGCATCACGTCACGGTGCCAATCAGCCACTTTGATGAGGACAAGTTTGAGTCCGGCCATGCCTTTGATGGCTCATCCATCGCGGGCTGGAAGGGCATCGAGGCCTCGGACATGCTGCTCATGCCCGACCCAAGCACAGCGGTGCTGGATCCTTTCCGTGAAGAGTCCACTCTGAATCTGACCTGCGATGTGGTGGAGCCCTCAGATGGCAAGGGCTATGACCGCGACCCGCGCTCTATTGCAAAACGTGCAGAGGCGTATCTGAAAGCTTCTGGTGTGGGTGACACGGCTTACTTCGGACCCGAGCCCGAGTTCTTTATTTTCGATGGCGTGACCTGGAATGTCGACATGTCGGGCTGCTTTGTAAAAATTAAGTCAGAGGAAGCCAGCTGGTCTACCGGTATTGACTACGATGGTGGCAATCTGGGCCATCGGCCGGCTGTCAAGGGCGGCTATTTTCCTGTGCCCCCGGTGGATTCCTTCCAGGATATTCGCTCCGAGATGTGTCTGATCCTGGAGCAGATGGGTGTGCCCGTCGAGGTCCACCATCACGAAGTCGCCAACGCGGGCCAGTGCGAGATCGGCACCAAGTTCTCCACGCTCACCCAGCGTGCTGACTGGACACAGCTGACCAAATACGTGGTCCACAATGTGGCGCACAGTTACGGCAAGACCGCCACCTTCATGCCCAAGCCGATCGTGGGCGATAACGGCTCCGGCATGCACGTGCACCAGTCCGTCTGGAAAGATGGTCAGAACCTGTTTGCGGGTAACGGCTATGCGGGCCTTTCCGAGTTCGCGCTGTACTACATCGGCGGCATCATCAAGCACGCCAAGGCCCTCAATGCCATCACAAACCCCGGTACCAATAGCTATAAGCGTCTCGTACCCGGATTCGAGGCACCGGTGAAACTGGCCTACTCCGCCAAGAATCGTTCTGCGTCGATTCGCATTCCCCATGTGAGCAGCCCCAAGGGCCGCCGCATTGAGGTCCGCTTCCCCGATCCAACGGCTAATCCCTACATGGCCTTCTCAGCCCTGCTCATGGCGGGACTTGATGGCGTGCAAAACAAGATCCATCCCGGCGAGGCGGCTGACAAGAACCTGTATGACCTGCCGCCTGAGGAAGAGAAGAAGATTCCCACGGTCTGCGCATCGCTGGATCAGGCACTCGAGGCCCTGGATAAGGACCGCGAGTTCCTCACGCGTGGCGGGGTATTCAGCAACGACATGATTGATGCGTATATCGAACTGAAGATGGAGGAGGTCACCCGCTTCCGGATGACTACGCATCCGGTTGAGTTCGATATGTATTACTCGCTTTAATCGGGCCGGGCTGCGGATATCCCTTACCGGTCAATTGATGTGACCAAGCAGCACTTCCGCAGCCTTGATCTTCTCGCCACTGCAGTGGTGATTCTTGATCAGGGACTGCGGATCGTGCACTGCAATCATGCCGCCGAAGCGTTGCTGGGCATGTCAAATCGTTGGCTGGAGGGCGAATCCCTATCTGACGTGGTTGAGATCGCCGAACAGGTTGAAACCATGCTGAGCGAAGCTGCACAACAGCATTTCGAATTCAAGCGTCAACAACTGAACTGGCGGCTTCCTGCGCGGGGCCCAGTGGAGCTTGATGCCACAGTGTCTGTTCATCCCGAGGCCGATGGTCTTCTCCTGAGTCTCGAACTTCGTGAGATCGCACAGCAGCGGCGTGCAGACCGTGAGGAACATCAGGCCGACCTGACGCAGGCCAATAAGGAACTCATGCGCAACCTCGCCCATGAGATCAAGAATCCTCTGGGCGGTGTCCGGGGGGCTGCCCAATTGCTTGATCGCGAATTACCCAGCGATGAGCTGCGTGAATACACTCAGGTGATCATCAAAGAGGCTGATCGACTTCAGAGTCTTGTTGATCAAATGCTCGCGCCCCATCGCAAGGCCCGGGTGTTGGAGTCAGTGAATATCCACGAGGTCTGCGAGCGTGTGCGTAGCCTGATGTTGGCTGAATTTCCGCAAGGATTGGCGATCCAGCGTGATTACGATATCAGTCTTCCTGATGTGCGCGGTGATCGTGAACAGCTGATTCAGGTGGTGCTCAACGTGGTACGCAATGCCGCCCAGGCCCTGGCGGGCCAGGGCGAGATCGTTTTGCGCACCCGTGTTGCCCGCCAGGTCACGATTGCCAAGCAGCGCCACAAACTTGCCTTGGATCTGCATGTGATCGATAACGGGCCTGGAATTCCGGAAGACATTCGTGAGCGCGTCTTCTATCCCCTGGTCTCGGGCCATCCCCAGGGCCATGGTCTGGGTCTGACACTGGCCCAGTCCTATGTCCATCAACACGGTGGCCTGATTGACGTGGAGAGCCGTCCTGGCCATACGGATTTTCTGATTCGACTACCGATTGATTTGTCTTGGGGTGCCGAATGAAACCTGTCTGGATTGTCGACGATGACCAATCAATTCGTTGGGTATTAGAGAAGGCACTCACGAGGCAGCAGATCGCATGCCGGGTATTTGTGAACGCAAAATCGGCAATCGCTGCACTGGATGAAGAAGCACCACAGGTGCTGGTCTCTGATATTCGAATGCCCGGTGATTCGGGCCTGCATCTGCTCGAGACGGTGAAGCAGCGCTGCCCCGAGGTGCCTGTGATTGTGATGACGGCCTATTCAGATCTGGACAGTGCAGTGTCCGCATTTCAAGGGGGCGCGTTTGAGTATCTACCCAAGCCCTTTGATGTGGATGCGGCGGTCACGCTGATCAGGCGGGCCCTGGCCGAGAGTGCGCCAATGAGCATCGCCCAGGATGTATCGGTCGAGGCCTTGCCGGATCTGCTGGGCCAGGCGCCGGTGATGCAGGATGTCTTTCGCGCGATCGGCCGACTCAGCCAATCAAGTGCCACGGTGCTGATTACAGGCGAATCGGGAACAGGCAAGGAACTGGTCGCCCGGGCCTTGCATCGGCATAGCCCAAGGGCAAAGATGCCGTTTGTTGCACTCAACACCGCAGCGATTCCACGCGATCTGTTGGAGTCGGAACTGTTTGGCCATGAACGTGGGGCCTTTACTGGTGCGCAGACCATGCGGCGCGGGCGATTTGAGCAGGCCGAGGGCGGTACATTGTTTCTTGACGAGATCGGCGATATGCCGCTTGATCTGCAGACCCGCCTGCTGCGGGTACTCTCTGATGGCCACTACTATCGGGTGGGGGGGCATGCATCCCTGAAAGCGAATGTTCGCGTGATTGCCGCCACCCATCAGGATCTGGAGGCCCGCGTCCGCGCAGGACAGTTCCGCGAGGATCTCTTCCATCGACTCAATGTGATCCGTCTGCGTCTGCCACCTTTACGTGAGCGTCGCGAAGATATTCCCTTGCTTGTGAAACACTTCTTGCAAAAGAGTGCCCAGGAGTTGCGGGTCGATCCCAAGCAACTCTCCGCAGAAGCCACGCAATCGCTCACGCATCTGGCTTTTCCTGGCAATGTCCGTCAGCTGGAGAATCTCTGTCACTGGCTCACTGTGATGGCCCCAGGCCAGTTGGTTCGGGTGGAAGATCTGCCTGCTGAAGCCAGGCAGCCCGTGTCAGATCAGATTCCGATCTCGACGCCACCACCTGACGCTGCGGCCTTCGCTCGTGAGTCCGATCCCGAGTCGAGCCCGGCAGCTGGGCCTCAGGCCACCGACTGGCAGACATTGCTGCGCCAAGAAGTGGCCCACGCCCTTGCCAGCGGCGAGGCTATGCCCAACGAGGGCCTGATGCATGCCTGGGAAAAAGAATTTGAAACGGCTGTGCTTGGCGTAGCGTTAAAACACACGCGCGGCCGCCGCATGGAGGCAGCGCAGCTGCTCGGGATTGGCCGCAACACCATGACACGCAAAATTGCAGAACTTGATCTTGAACGTGACAACTAAGAAGTTTTTGATTATTATCAAAAACATTCTTCGACACTGAGAGAAAAACAGATGCACGGTTCTCACAAAGGACCGCTCGGGGGGGTGTCAAACGGTGTTCCGATCAGCATCGCGTCGATTTCGACGAGTTGCGCGGACTGTTCCATGCATGAACTCTGCCTCCCTGCGGTCGTCTCGGACAAAGATCTGGATCGTCTGGAGAGCATTCTCTCCAAGCGGGTGCGGGTGGCGCGGGGTGATGTCCTTTATCGCTCGGGCGATGTGTTCACATCGCTGTATGCCGTGCGTCTGGGTCACTTCAAGACTGTTTACTCCGAGGGCCCTTCGATCAAGCAGATTATTGGTTTTCAAATGTCTGGCGAGATCCTGGGCATGGAAGGCATCAGTCACTCGCGGCATAAATGCAGCAGCATCGCGCTAGAAGACAGCGAGGTCTGTGAAATACCCTATGCCCGTCTGGAGTCATTACTGGCTGAATTGCCGAGTCTGCAGGCCCACTTTCACCGCATGATGAGTCGGGAGATTGATCGGGAGCACCGCGTGATGCTGCTCCTGGGTTCGATGAGCGCCGATCAGCGGGTTGCCGCGTTTTTGTTGAATCTCTCGCGCCGTTACGAGACCCGTGGGTTTTCAGCCAATCACTTTGTCCTGCGGATGACCCGCGAAGACATCGGCAATTATCTGGGCCTGACCATTGAAAGTGTCAGCCGTGTCTTTAGCCGGTTCAAGAAAAACGATTGGATCGAGGGCTCGCCCAGGGATGTGAAGCTGCTCGATCGCAAGGCCCTGGAAGAGCTCTGCACGCATTATTAATGGAATTGTCAGACACCTGCCTGGTGTCTGACACCTAAGACTTTACAGCGAGTAAGGCGAGCGCCGCTCAATCGGCTGTGATTCCGGCGGCTTGGCAAGAGACCAGGTCATAAAGCTTGAGAGCGCCGAGAAAAAGAAACACACTGCAAAGCCGATCGCATAAGCAGCGAGTTTGTCGATCTCCAGTGGCACACCGTGCACCACCAGATCGTGTGGATCCACCAGTGAAAAGAATGCCGCGTTAAGCGCTGCAGCCGTCAGAAACGCCGGCCACAGCACCACCATTGCCGCTTTCGCACCCGAGGAGGGCAGGTGGGTCGGTGGCGGGGGTGCATAAGGAATTCTGGGCATTGGAGTCTCCCCGGTTTTGTTACTGAACCATCCAGGTGGCCTTCACGCGCCATAGGGATTGGTCGTCTTCCAGCTGCGCGTACCAGCGGCCTGCCGCGATCCCCGGCACATCGGAGCTGTAGCGGCGATCACCAGATTTTACGAGGGTGGCGAGAATATCCATCTGATTGAGCGTGGGGTGGGAAAGCCGCAGCCGAATGAATTCTGGTGGGGCCACTCCGGGCTTGGCGGCAAAGGCCACCTCGATGCGTTGGCTTCCCGAGGCAAGGCTACGAATCGATGCCTCCAGCGCGATGCCACGATCGGCAGCGGCCATATCCTTCTCCAGGCGCTGATTGATAGCCCGGCCTTCCTTGTAGTAATCGTCTGCCACCAGGCTGTCGGCGGTGGTAATAGCGATCCAGATGGTGATGCTGCCGGCAATGATGGCCGAGCCAGGAATGGCAATCAGAAACCAGACCCAGCCGTGGCGATACCAGGGCTTGTGGGCCGTATCGGTGTGATCGGAACGCAGGTGCTGGGCGGGTTCGGTGGACATGCGCATGATTATCGCGGAATAAAGAAGGCTGCTTTCTCGTCCACGCCCACGTCGGGCGAGGTGAGTGACTCAATGCGGATCTGGATCTTGTGCGAGCCCTTGTCCAGCTTTTCTAGACTGGCGATCGGGGATTGCATGCGCACAATGAATAATCTTGTGGACGTGCCGGGCACATCGAAGGGTTCGCCGCTGGCAACGGTCAGGCCTGGCAGGCCACTGGCAGTGACTTTATAGGTGTGGGCCTTTTCATCCGTGTTGATGAACTGGAACTGGTAGGTGTTCTCGATCAGCACGCCGTCGACCTCGCGGGCAAGCGCCCCCCGATCCCGCATGATGTCCACTTTCAGTGGTGTACGCAGAAAGAGGGATGCCACCACAACAAACATGACAAACCCCAGGATCAGGCCATAGATGATCACGCGCGGCCGGAAAATGTGCGCGCGGAGTTCCTGCTTGGTGTAGTGCTTGGCGACTGCATTTTGTGTGGAGTAGCGGATCAGGCCGCGGGGGTAATTCATTTTGTCCATGATGCTGTTGCAGCCATCCACACACAGGCCGCAGCCAATGCATTCATACTGCAGGCCCATGCGGATATCAATGCCGGTGGGGCAGACCTCCACGCAGACACCGCAATCGATGCAGTCTCCTTTGCCGGCAGCTCGGTGATCAATCTTTTTGGAGCGTGATCCCCTTGGCTCGCCGCGGCCTTCATCATAAGTAACGATCATGGTGTCGCGGTCAAACATCACGCTTTGAAAGCGTGCATAGGGGCACATGTATTTGCAGACCTGCTCACGCATAAAGCCAGCCTGCAAAATCGTGAAACCGGAATAAAACAGGATCCAGAAGGCCTGCCAGGGACCAAGATCATTGGCCAGTACCAGGCTGCCCAACTCGCGAATCGGCGTGAAATAGCCGGCAAAGGTAAAACCTGTCCACAACGCCACCAGGAGCCAGACGAGATACTTCAGGCCACGGCGCAGCATGCGTTCACCTGCGGGACCCTTGGTGTCGAGCCGCATGCGCTTGGCCCGATCCCCTTCGATCCAATGCTCGATCTTCATGAAGATCTCGGTGTAGACCGTCTGCGGACAGGCATAGCCGCAGAAAAGGCGGCCCGCCACGGCGGTAAACAGAAACAGGCTGAATGCGCTGGTCACCAGCAGGGCGGTCAGGTAGATGAAATCCTGCGGCCAGAGCACCAGGCCAAAAATATAGAACTTCCGCTCCACCAGATTGAGCAGCACTGCGGGCCGATCATCCCAGTTGAGCCAGGGCAGGCTGTAGTACAGCAGCTGGGTGGCCCAGACCAGGACCCAGCGCCAGGTGTTGAATATGCCCTTGATATCCCGCGGATAGAGCTTCTTGCGCGGGGCGTAGAGAAGGACGGTCTGCTCTTGGACTCCTTGGGGGGTCTCAGTCGACATGTGGCGCCGTGACCGTCCTGTGCTCTTGCTTGATTACTTTTGTTTGGAGAGGCTCAGCACATAAGCTGAAACGATGTGGGATTTTTCTTCACCCAGAAAATCCTTCCAGGCGGGCATCACACCATTGCGGCCCTCGTTGATGGTCTTGGTGATGCCAGCGACGGTGCCGCTGACCAGCCAGGTCTTGTCGGTCAGGTTGGGCGCGCCCATGGCGATGTTGCCCTTGCCTTCGGCGCCATGACAGGCTGCACACACTGCAAAGAGGGGTTTGCCCGCAGCGGCCTTGGTTGCGTCGTGCTGTGAGCCGGAGAGCGAGAGCACATAGTTGGCCACGTTCTCGACATTCTCGGGACTACCGAGTGCAGCGCCCATCGGGGGCATCACGCCATTGCGGCCCGCCAGCACGCTGGTCTTGATGGCATCGGCTGTATTGCCCCAGAGCCAGTCGTTATCGGTCAGGTTCGGAAAACCTTTGGCACCGCGGCCATCAGAGCCGTGGCACTGCGCGCAGTTGTTCAAGAAGATGCGCTGGCCGATGGCAAGTCCGGCGGCATCATTGGCGACCTCTTCAAGACTCATGCCTGCGTACTTCGCATAGATCGGACCATAATCTTTGGCAGCCTTTTCCAGCTCTTTGGCGTGCTGGCCAGTGGAAGACCAGCCGAGTGCGCCAGTGGTGCGGCCCAGGCCAGGATAAAGCAGCAGGTACACGATCGAGAACACCACGGTGATGTAGAAAAGCATCATCCACCAGCGGGGCAGGGGGTTGTTGTATTCCTGGAGGTTCTCATCCCAGATGTGGCCGGTGGTGCCGGGATCGGTTCCGGGTTTTACTTTCTGGCGTGAAAGCATCCATAGAAACACACCGCACCCAAGCACCGAAATTACGGTGAGGATGATCACGTAGAGGTTCCAAAACTCGCTTGTAAAGTCAGCCATGGCGTTCTCGCTTGTCTGTCGTTGTTTACTGCTTTGATTTCTCGGAAGTCAGGGGTGTGTCGTCTTGCAAGGGAATCATTGCGTTGCGATCCATCGCTGACTTCTGTTTTTTGCCAAACACCCAGATGACCATGGCGATAAATGCCACCACACCCACCAGGGTGAGAATGCTGTGGAAACTTGCCAGGTTCATCCAGGTTCTCCCTTTTCTTTCTTTGCCTTAGCTGCGCTTGTCTTTCAGTGCCAGGCCGAGCGATTGCAGGTAGGCGATGAGCGCCTCCATTTCGGTCTTGCCTTTGACTTCCTCGACCGCGCCCTTGATCTGCTCATCGGTATAGGGGTGGCCGAGTGTGCGCAGCACGCTCATTTTCTTGGGCATGACTTCCGCATCCACCAGATTCTTGGCCAGCCAAGGATAGGCGGGCATATTGGATTCGGGCACAACATCGCGTGGGTTATTCAGATGCACGCGGTGCCATTCATCGCTGTAGCGGCCGCCCACACGGTGAAGGTCAGGGCCAGTGCGCTTGGAGCCCCACTGGAAGGGCCGGTCATAAACAAACTCACCGGCCACCGAATAGTGGCCATAGCGCTCGGTCTCGGCGCGGAAGGGCCGGATCATCTGCGAGTGGCAGTTGTAGCAGCCTTCGCGGACATAGACATCCCGGCCGGCCAGCTGCAGGGCGGTGTAGGGTGTGAGGCCCTTCACCGGTTCAGTGGTGGATTTCTGGAAAAAGAGCGGCACGATTTCAACGAGACCGCCGATCGCCACCGTGATGAGCACCAGCACGATCAGCAGCGCGGGGCTCTTTTCAATCTTCTCATGTGCTGCAGGCATTTGTTTCTCCCTCTTGTCGTGTTGGTTCAGGCATGGGCCACTTCGGGGATGCGTGCATCCACAGGCTTGGACTCACGGATAGTCATGAACATATTCCAGGCCATGATGATCATGCCGGACAGGTACAGCAGGCCACCCAGCAGACGAATCGAGTAATACGGGTAGGTGGCCTTGATGCTCTCAATAAAGGCATAGGTGAGCGAACCATCGGGGTTTACCGCACGCCACATCAGGCCCTGCATGACACCGGCAATCCACATCGCGGCGATGTAGAACACGATGCCAAGGGTGGCCACCCAGAAGTGGACCTCAATGGCCTTGACGCTGTACATCTCGCGCTTGCCGGCAAGCCGGGGCAGCAGGTAGTACATCGCGCCCATGGAGATCATGCCCACCCAGCCGAGTGCGCCAGAGTGCACGTGGCCCACGGTCCAGTCGGTGTAGTGCGACAGGGCATTGACCGTTTTGATCGACATCATCGGACCTTCAAAGGTGGACATGCCGTAAAACGAGATCGAGGTGATCAGGAACTTCAGGATCGGGTCGGTGCGCAGCTTGTGCCATGCGCCGGAGAGTGTCATCACGCCGTTGATCATCCCGCCCCAGGAGGGTGCGAGCAGAATCAGCGAGAAGATCATGCCGAGCGACTGTGTCCAGTCGGGCAGGGCGGTGTAGTGCAGGTGGTGGGGGCCCGCCCACATGTAGGTGAAGATCAGGGCCCAGAAGTGCACGATCGAGAGCCGATAGGAATACACGGGCCGCTCTGCCTGCTTGGGCATGAAGTAGTACATCATGCCCAGAAAGCCTGCGGTCAGGAAAAAGCCCACCGCATTGTGGCCATACCACCATTGGACCATGGCATCTTGCACGCCGGCATAGGCGGAATAGGATTTGGTGAGCGAGACCGGCAGTGCGGCGCTATTCACAATGTGTAGCAGCGCCACGGTAAGAATAAACGCGCCAAAGAACCAGTTGGCCACATAAATGTGCTCAATCTTGCGTTTGAAGATCGTGCCGAAGAAGACGACTGCGTAGGCCACCCAGACTGCCGCAATCAGCAGATCGATTGGCCACTCCAGCTCAGCGTATTCCTTGCCGCTGGTGATGCCCAGGGGGAGCGTTACCGCGGCCAGCACAATGATTAGCTGCCAGCCCCAGAAGGTGAAGGCCGCCAGTCCATCGCTAAAGAGGCGCGCATGGCAGGTTCGCTGCACCACGTAGTAGGACGTGGCGAAGAGCGCGCAGCCACCGAAGGCAAAGATCACGGCATTGGTGTGCAGCGGGCGCAGTCTGCCATAGGATAAAAACGACCAGTGCGGCGTGAGGTCTGGAAACGCCAGCTGGGCGGCGACGATCACGCCCACCAGCATGCCCACCACGCCCCAGATCACGGTCATGACGGCAAACTGCTTGACGACTTTGTAGTTGTACTCACCTGCTGTGGATACAGCCATGATGGAATTCCCCCTGAAGTTGGAATGATTGCGCCGGTCAGTGTATTCCCGAATATGCCGCCGGGGGGTTGACATACGTCAACGCGCATTCAGTCGAGCTCATGCCCTAGACAAACGAGGGTCAGAGCCTTGTCTGCATCAGTTTTGGTGCTTGTTGTCGTGCTGCTGGGGGTCGATCGCTGGTGGACGGTCGTCATCAAGCAGTATGCGTCGGGCCGGCCCTTCGGTGTCGTCAAACTGTCCGGAGTCGGACATGCGAAAAAAAAGCCACACGGCCAGTGCGATCACGGCCAGGCTGATGATGATCAGCAGTGGAAGGACTTCCATGTGAGCGCCGAACCCCAGGAAATGGGTTAACCCTGATTGTTCCCACCTTAACACAGGCTTGCATAATTCAAGGAAGACAAAAAATTATCAGCCGATCAACTTTTGGCCTGCATCGGGCCTGGCGTAAGGAGCAGCCTATGAATCCCAAACCGATTCGCTTTCTTTTAAATGGCGTTGAGGTCCAGGCCGCAGTCGAACCCCGACTGCATGCGATTGATTTTCTACGCGAGCACTATGAACTCTCCAGTCCCCGTGTGGGCTGTGAGCATGGCGCCTGCGGGGCCTGCACCATTCGTGTGGATGGCCAGATCGTGCGCGGATGCCTGCTGCTGGCTGTGCGGTTGGATGGCCGGAAAGTTGAAACCCTGGAGGGCCTCTGCGCCACGGGTGAGATTGCCGATCTGCAGCAGGCCTTTCATGAGCGTAATGCGATGCAGTGTGGTTATTGCACTTCGGGCATGCTGATGGCCAGTGAAGAATATCTGCAGACATCGACGACCTGGAGTCGTGAAGGAATTCGTGAGCATCTCTCGGGCAATTACTGTCGCTGCACCGGCTACGAGGCCATTGTCGATGCGGTGGCCAAGGTGGCGGTGACCCGGGGACTGAAAATGCAGGAGCACACATCATGAACGCACCGATCACTCCTACCGAGCGTCAGGCCCTGGATCAGCAGCGCTGGATTGGCGCCTCTGTGCCGCGGCCCAATGGCCGCAGGCTTGTGGATGGGGCAGCTGTTTATGTCGACGACATTCGGCTTCCACGCATGCTGCACGTGTTTTTTGTTCGCTCACCCTATGCGTCCGCCCGTATCAAGTCGATTGCGCTTGATCGCGCGCGTCAGTCCAAGGGCGTGGTGGCGATCTACTCTGGCGCTGATCTTGCTGAGCGCATCACACCCATGGTGGCAACGTTGGCCCACTTCAAGGGCATGAAGGCCGCTGCCCAGCCCTGTCTTGCTATTGACCGTGTCTGCTGGCAGGGCGAGCCAGTGGTGGCGATCGTGGCCCAGAGCCGACATCTCGCCGAGGACGCCGCCCAGCATGTGGAGATCGAATTTGAGGAGTTGCCGGTGGTGGTGGATATGGAGCGTGCCCTTCAGCCCGGCTCACCTGTGATTCATCCTGATCTGGGCGATAACCTGTGTTTTACCCGCGAGATCGATACCGGCAATTGGGAAGACACCGCCAAGGGCGCGGATCTGGTGCTGGAGCGGACCTTCCGTTTTCCGCGGCACACGGGTGTGTGTCTCGAAGGCCGCTCGGTGATCGGCGATTACAACGTCTCTGACAAGCGTCTTACTGTTTATATCTCGCACCAGGCGCCCAACATGATTCAGGACTGCTATGCGCGGCTCTTGGGTCTGCAGGAATCAGCTGTGCGCGTGATTTGCCGTGACGTGGGTGGCTCCTATGGCATCAAGACCCATGTCTATGGTGATGAGCTCGCGACCTGCGCGATTTCAATGGATCTGAGGCGGCCGGTGAAGTTTGTTGCTGATCGTGTGGAATCGTTTACCAGCGATATCCATTCGCGGGATCACAAGGTGACCATGCGCATGGCCTTTGCCAAGGACGGCACCCTAAAGGGTATTGATTTTCTGGACATGCTGGCGATTGGGCCTTATTCGGTTTATCCGCGCACGAGTGTGGTCGAGGGCAACCAGATCGTGAACATTACTGGCCAGTGGTATCGGCACGAGGCCTATCGGGCCAAGATGCTCAATGTCTTCACCAATATGGCGATTTATTCCAACTACCGTGCCGTGGGCCATCCCGTGGCCATCGGCGTGACCGAAGGCATGATGGATGTGGCCGCCCGTCAGCTTGGCATCGACCCGGTGGAGATTCGCAGAAAGAATCTTCTGCGTGATGAGCAGTTCCCGTGCACCACGCCTTCGGGCATGAAGTTTGAATGCATGTCGCATCACCAGTGCCTGGATGCGATCACCAAGATGATGGATCTGCCGCGATTGCGCAAGGAGCAGGCTGAACTCCGGGCCAAGGGCATTTACCGCGGTATCGGGATTGTCAGCATGATTGAGATTACCAACCCGTCGGCGATGTTCTACGGCGTGGGTGGCGCACGTATCTCAGCCCAGGATGGATGCACGGTGAAGATGGAGCCGGCAGGCGGCATTGTGGTGCTCAATGGCTGTGGCGAGCAGGGCCAGGGCACTGAGACCATTTTTGCTCAGGTGGCGGCTGATGCCATAGGCGTGCACTTTGATGATGTTCGCGTGATCACGGGTGATACCGATGCCACGCCTTATGGCGGCGGCACCTGGGCTTCGCGCGGGGCGGGCGTGGGTGGCGAGGCCACCTGGCAGGCTGCACGCGCCCTGCGTGAGAATATTTTGGCCTTGGCGGCTGTGGTGCTGGAGTCGCAGGCGGATCGGCTCGATATTCGTGCAGGCAAGGTGGTCGATGTGCTCACGGGCGAGGAGAAAACCACGCTTGCTGAACTTGGCCGCATTGCCTATTTCCGGCCCGACACGCTGGGCAGCTTTCAGGCCGAGCTCTGTGTCACGCGGCACTTTGTGCCCAAGGCCTATCCCTTCACCTTTACCAATGGGGCGCTGGCCTGCCATCTGGAGGTGGATACGGCGACAGGTTTCATCAAGTTGTTGAAATTCTGGGCCGTGGAAGATTGCGGCACCGTGCTCAATGAGCAGTTGGTCGATGAACAGATGCGTGGCTCGATTGTGCAGGGTATTGGTCCCACACTCTATGAACAGTGCCTCTACGATGAGCGTGGCCAGCTGATCAATGGCAACATGGCCGATTACCTGGTGCCCATGTCTTCCGAGATGCCCGATATGGAAATTGGCCATGTCAGCACGCCCACGAAAAGTTCGGAGCTTGGCGCCAAGGGCGCGGGCGAGGCGGGCACCGCAGGCGCACCGGGTGCGATCATGAATGCGTTAAATGATGCGCTCTCGCATTTTGGTGTGGAGCTCTTCGATATGCCATTCACACCGGAGAAGGTACTGCGGGCGCTCGGCAAGATCTGAGCCGGTCAGCGCAGCAGCCGGGAGGAGTTCAGCACCACCAGCAGTGAGCTGGCCGCCATGCCCACCGAGGCCAGCAGTGGTGTGATCAGGCCGGCTGCCGCAAAGGGAATGGCCACCAGGTTGTAGGCCACGGCCCAGATGATGTTCTGACGCAGGATCAGGCGTGCCCGATGGGCTGTTTGCATCGCAAGGGCCACGCCGCTAAGGCCGGGCCTTAGGCAATAGACATCTGCCTTCTGTTGCGCAAGGGGTGCTGCGCCCTGCATGGCCAGTGAGACATCGGCCTGGGCCAACACAGGGGCATCGTTATGCCCATCACCGATCATGGCCACGATGCGTCCCTCGCGTTGGCATTGCGCCACGAAGGCCTGCTTCATATCGGGTGTTTGTTCTGCCAGCGCGTGGCTGGCATCAATCCCAATGGCGTAAGCAAGGTGCTGAACACGGTCTTCTCGATCACCACTGGCGCACCAGATGGTCTTGCCCTGTGCGCGTAACTGCGCGAGCAGCGTTGCTGCCTCAGGCCGGGGCTGATCGGTGATGGAAAAGCCTGCGGTGATGATGCCGTTGATGGAGAGAAATACCGTGCAGGCCTTGCACAGGTTCTCTGCAATTGCGGCGCTCTGGCCTTGGCCTGTAAAACTCAGCGACCCCAGGCGAATCACGGTATCGCCCCGTTGTGCAGAAAGCCCCAGTCCCGCGTGCTGTGTAATGGATGACAGCATCACTGCGGTCTGCGCAGCGGCGGGTGCCATGGTGGTGATCGCCTTGGCCAGGGGGTGTGTGCTCGCGGCAGCAAGTTGTTGGGCAAGCTGCTGGTCTTGAGTTGACCCGAACATCATCTTGACGGAAGAGCCTGCAGGGTCGGTCAGTGTGCCGGTCTTATCGAAGACCACATCGGTGACACGCAGCAGGCGCTCTAGTGTTGTGGCATTGGCCACAGCCACGCCTTGCTCTAAAAGTCTTGCCAATGCGGCTGCGTAGGCGGCAGGTCCGGCCATAGAGAGTGCGCAGGGGCAGGTGACCACCAGGATCGCAATCAGCGCCGGCAGCCAGACTGCAGCGGGTGCACCGCTATACATGAAGGCCGCCGTGACTGCCGCGCTGATGATCAGGAGTGCCGCAGTGAATCGCGCACCGATCTGATCGGCCCATGCGACCCAGTGCGGCCGATCGGCCGCAGCAGCCTCGGCAAGCTGCGATAGCCTTGACAGCGTGCCCTCTGCAACCTTGGTATCGATCAGCACCTCGATTTCCGAGCCAAGATTGATGGCGCCCTCGGTAAGGCGTTCACCTTGTTGCACTCTCACCGGCAGTGACTCACCTGTGAGCCAAGAGGCATCGACATCGGTTTCGCGGGATTGCAGCAGACCATCAGCCGGAATGCGTTCACCCGATTTCACGGCAATGGTGTCGCCACATCGCAGATTCCATGCCGCAACGCTGCCTGGGTCGGGTGAGATGCGGTGAGCGAGGCTTGGCAGCGCCGTGGCAAGCCGCTGCCGCTGGGCGGAGGTCTTGGCGCGGACACGGCCTTCAATCCAGCGGCTGCCCAGCAGCAGAAACACAAACATGGAGACCGAATCGAAATAGACCTCGCCGCTGTTGGTCCACCAGGACCAGAGGCTCGCGATGAACGCAATCCACAGGCCCAGGCTGACCGGCACATCCATATTGAGTCGGCCCTGGGCAAGCGCCCGGCGCGCTGAATCAAAAAAGGGTGTGGCGCTATAGGCCATCACGGGCAGTGTGATCAGCATGCTGGCGGTGCGCATCAGCGACCGGATGTCATCTTCAAGGCCGCCCCCTTCCATGTACTCTGGATAGGCATACATCATGATTTGCGCAGCCGAGAGGCCCGCAATAAAAAGTCTTCTGAGTGCCTTGCGATCTGCCTGTTTTCGCGAGGCCTCAATGGGCGCTGAGCTGATGGGCAGCACCGCATAACCAATCGCAAGTACGCGTTTGGCAATGGCCGAGAGCGGTGCCACGGTCGGATCCCAGCGAAGAAAGAGCCGCTCCGTGCTGGCATTGGCCCGTGCAGCACGGACCCCGGGCGTGTGGCCAAGCGTTTTTTCAATCAGCCAGGCGCAGGCGCCGCAGCGCAGGCCTTCGATTGCCAGTGTGGTTTCCAGTAATTGAGTGTCGGCGCTTGCCTGATGGACATGGCGCTGGGTCCAGTCCTGATCATCGAGCAGATCGGTCCACGGGCTGAGTTCCTCTAATCGCTGTGCATCCAGCCCTGGGCCAGTGCGCTGGCTGTAGAAGGCCTGAGCGCCCGCTGCAACAATGGCCTGCGCCACAGACTGGCAGCCGATGCAGCACATGGGCTGCTTCTTGCCCTCAATTTCAACCTGAAAATCCGTGCCGACTGGCACGGGCTCGCCGCAATGAAAGCAGGAGAGTGTGGGCCTCATTTCAGATGTTCACGAAATCCCTGGCCGCCAATGCAAAAGGCATCGAGCCAATCGAGTTCAATCAGGCCAAAAAGACGCATCAGGCCCCAGACACCAAATCCGATGATCAGCAGGCCCGCTGTGCGCCGAAGGCCAGGAGACTGAAAACGATGCAGTGTCTCTTGCGAGAGCAGGGAGGTCAGCCAGAGCGCTGGGATCGTGCCCAGCCCAAAGCCTGCCATCCAGAGTGCGCCGGATGCACCGCCTCCGCTGACACTGGCCGTGACCAGCATGGTGTAGACGAGCCCACAGGGTAGCCAGCCCCAGATCATGCCGGCACGCAGGGCGCGCAGCAGCTGCACAAGCGGCCGACGATGCAGGGATGGCTGGGGCATAAGTGTTGCGGATGCCAGGGGCGCCATCATTTTCCAAATGACTTTTCCGATGCGCTCCACGATCAATACGCCGCTATAGAGCCGCGCCACATGCAGCCCCAGGCCGATCAGCATCAGGTTGGCAAACACGAAGGCCGCATCGCGAATAAAGGTCAGCGGCGTTTGTGAGAGTGCCAGCGCACCAAAGCTGCCCGCCATAAAACCCATGAAGGTGTAGCTGGCGATCCTGCCGACCTGCCAGAGCAATAGCTCCAGGCCGCGCGAACTTGCGCTGGTGCTGAGATGCTTGCGATTGGATTGCCCTGCAGCGATTGCCAGTCCGCCGCACATGGCCAGGCAATGGCCTGCAGACCATAGGCCGATGATCAGTGCACTGAGCGCCAGCCCATTCATGTCAGGTCAATTTCGGCCCAGACCGGGGCGTGGTCAGAGGGTTTTTCCAATTTGCGGGGGGCCGTGTCGATACCACTGGCGCGGCATCTTGCTGCCAAAGCCTGCGAGAGCAGCAGCAGATCAATACGTAGGCCACGGTTGCGACGAAATCCCGCCTCGCGATAGTCCCACCAGGAATACTGCTGCTGGGGCTGATCAAAGAGCCTGAAGGCATCATGCAGACCAAGGCCCATCAGTGCAGTAAGCCGTTCACGCTCTGGTGTGGAGCAGAGGATCTTTTCATGCCAGGCCTGTGGATCGTGGACATCCTGATCCTGTGGGGCGATGTTGAAGTCTCCAACAAATGCCAGGTGTTGATGCTGCCTCAATTCCTGTTCGATCCATTGCACAGCGGCATCCAGCCAGCGCAGCTTGTAGTGGTATTTCTCACTGCCTACCTCTGAGCCGTTGGGGATATAGCCGCAGATAAAGTGCAGGCCATCACCCCCTGCAATCGGATTTAAGGTGGCGGCAATCAGCCGGGACTGCTCATCCGGAAATCGTGGGTTGTTGGCCTGCACATCGACAGGCGGATGGAACAGGGCCGCATCGGCCAGCAGGGCCACACCGTTATAGGTGGGCTGGCCCGCAAAGACCACGTGATAGCCCGCCGCCTCAATGTCGGCTTTGGGAAATTTGTCGTCGGTAAGCTTTGTTTCCTGGATCCCAAGCGCTGCGGGGCGGACCGCATTGAGCCAGTCGAGCACATGGGGCAGGCGAACACGAAGAGAGTTGACATTCCAGCTGGCCAGTTTCATACCCCGATCTTAGGGGATTGGGCGGCTGGTCTAAAAATTCAGGACTGTCTCTTCATGCGGGCGGCCGTGGGCCGGTGGTCGGGAAAGAGATTGGCCAGCACCCGTGGCATGGCACCTTCCAGGTAGAACACGATGTTGTCCAGGATCGGTCCTATTTTGCGCGAGGCTTTCACGTCGTAAACATGTCTGCGTATGGCGTGATAAAGCACCACGCCGTGGAGCTCCAGCAGCAGTTCGATTTCAGCCTTGGTGATGGCCGATTCGTCGACCTGTGGGTATCCATAGTGCTTGCGTAGGGTGATCGCCAGTGGCAGGAAGATTTCCTTGCGCAGTTTATCCAGCACTTTCTTTCCGTAGCCGTAGCTGCCCAGCTCGGCATACATAAAGAGCCGCACCCACTCCCGGGTCAGAATCGAGTCGTTGAATTCGGCATAAAACCGCTTGTAACGCTCTTTGAGCGGTTGGCTCTCATCCAGAATCAGATCGCGCCAACTGTCATCCCAGCGGTTTTCAAACGCTTCAATAAAAATGCGATCGATCAGCGCCTGCTTGGAGGGGAAGTATCGATAGAGTAGGGGCTGCGCGATGCCCAGAGATGCCGAGAGCTCCCGGGTCTGACCCCCAAGACCATGTTCGGAGAAAAATTTTGTTGCACCCTCGATAATTTGTGCGACGCGTTTTGATCGGCTGAGATAAGTCATGGGCGTAATGGGCGCATTCCTGGGCGGGTCACGCCAGATTCGGGATTTCCCTCGGTGTCGTTTGGCGGTGGATGTGTAAACTGATCAAGCGATAAACTTTTATGTTGGCATCACAAGTGTAATGTTTTGACTCAAAAAGTTTATCTAAATTACACCGGACTGCGATCCGGGTTTTAGCTTACTTGCATGAAGGGGAACGGAGATGTCATTGAATTTGAAATCATCATTTGCCAAATGGGGCGCCCGCACAGCGGTCGCGCTGATGGCTGCCTCGGCAGGTATTGCCATGGCGCAGCAGAAGGGTCCGATTCGAATTGGCGTTCTGGCGCCGATCACCGGGCCTCTGGCCACGCCGGGTGCCGAGATGCTCAACGGACTGAAAATGTTCTGGGAGCAAAACAAGTACACCGCAGGTGGCCGCAAGATTGATCTTGTGGTGGCAGACACCACCTGTAACCCCGACCAGGCCCTGACTCAGGCACGGCGTCTTGCCCTGCAAGAGAAAGTGCACTTTCTGCTCGGGCCCCTGTGTGGCCACGAGGGTCCTGCTGTGGCCCAGGTCAGTAAAGAAACAGGCATTCCGCTGATCATGGATCCAGCCGGTGCAGATACGTCCACCAAGTGGGATCGTATGCCCACGGTAATCCGCACCGCAGTCTCTGCAAGCCAGATTGGCCATCCTTTTGGTGACTATCTCTATAAAGAGCTCGGCGCCAAGAAGGTGACTTTCATCGCCTCCGATTACACCTGGGGTCACGAAGTTGCCGGTGGCATGATGCGCACCTTCACCGAGGCAGGTGGCAAGATCGACAAGGTCATCTGGGCGCCTCTGGCCACCACCGACTATGGCGCATCGCTGGCAGCGATTCCTGCCGATACCGATGCGGTGATTGCGGTGGTTGCAGGTGTGGCGCGTATTCGTCTGTTCGAGGCCTGGTATAACTTTGGCTACGACAAGAAGTTCAAGCTGCACGGTGGCTACTGGCTGCACGAAGATGCGATTCCGCAGATTGATGCCCGTGCCGTGGGCCTGATCTCCAACACGGTGCATTATGTTGCGGGAATCGATACCCCCGAGAACAAGGCTTTTGTGGATGACTACGCTCGCCGCTACAAGCTGCTGCCCTCGTGGTTTGCCGAGTCGGCTTACACAGCGGGCATGTGGACCAAGGCGGCCCTGGACCAGATCAATGGCAATGTGGAAGACCGTGCTGCATTCCTGAAGGCCATGCGCGGTGTTTCAGTCAAGGCCCCGCGTGGACCATTGAAGCTGGATGCCTATGACAACCCGATTCAAAACATCTACATCTCCCGTCTGCAGAAGGTCAAACATCCGATTCTTGGCGAGCAGCTGATGAATATCCCTGTGAAGACCTACACCAATGTCTCGCAGTTCTGGACCTACAAACCTGAGGACTTCCTCAAGCGCGGGCCTTACAAGCGCTGATTCTTGGGCGGTGGTTCGCAGTTAACCCCCGGTTGTTGATTGCTGGTCGACCGTCTCCTTCGGGAGACGGTCTCTTGCGCTGAGTATTCATGAACAGTTTCATTCTCCAAACCTTCAACGGCATCTCCTATGCCGCTCTGCTGTTTCTGCTGGCCAGCGGCTTCACGCTGACATTCGGACTCATGCGGATTGTGAACATGGCCCATGGCGCCTACTATCTTTTTGGCGGCTATGCGGGTCTTACCGTTGCCAAAATGACGGGCAACTTCGGCCTGGCCCTGCTGGCGGGCGGTGTCGCCGCCATGCTGCTGGGTTATCTTGCCGATCGCTCAGTATTGCGGCGTCTCGGTGACGATCACCTGGCCCAGGTGCTGGTGACCGTGGGCATTGAGTATATCGTGGGCGATCTCTCGCTCAAGATCTGGGGGGGTGATGCCCAGAAGCTGCCGCTGCCGCTATTTCTGCGCGGGGTGGTGGAGCTGCCTGGCGGCATTGTCTATCCCGTATTTCGGATTTTTCTGACTGGCATTGGTGTGCTGGTGGGTGTGCTGCTGTGGCTGGTTTATCGGCGCACGCAGATTGGCGCGGCTATTCGGGCCGGTGTCGATGATCGTGAAATGGTCAGCGCAACCGGCATTCATGTGGATCGGCTCTTTGTGATCATCTCCGCGATGGCCTCTTTCCTGGCCGGCATCTCGGGCGTGCTGGGCGGTGCGTTTCTTACCGTCTTCCCGGGCGCCGAATGGGAGATTCTTGTCTTTGCCTTGGTGGTGGTGATTGTGGGCGGACTGGGCAGCCTGGAGGGGGCCATGATCGGCGCCTTGATTGTGGGCCTCTTGGATGCCTACGGCCGCTGGCTCGCACCAGAACTTTCTTATTTTGTGCTCTTTGGCCCGATGGCAGTGCTGCTGCTGTTTAGGCCGCGTGGGCTCTTTGGTTCGGCGAATATGACATGACTCAGCAACGCAAGCTTCTTATCATCGGTCTGTTTGCGGCGGCAATCGTCTGGCCTTTTGTTGGTGGCCAGTACGGCATGTCGCTCATGACACAGATATTTATTTTCGGGATGCTCGCACTCTCAGCAGATCTACTGCTGGGCCATGCGGGACTCTTTTCTCTTTGCCATGCCGCCTTTTTTTCGGTGGCTGCCTACACCACGGCGATTCTGCAGGTGCGCTATCAGGTGCCCACAGAGCTGGCAGCACCTGCCGGCATTCTCATGGGCACCGGGCTGGGCTTGTTGTTTGGCCTCTCGGTGCGCACCCGCGGTGTCTATTTCATTTTGGTGACGCTGGCCATGGGCTATGTGATCTGGGGCATCGGCTATCGCTGGGCCTCATTTACTGGCGGAGACAGTGGCGTGACCAATGTGCCTGCGCCCACTCTGGCGGGTGTTACGCTGACCAGCCTGCTGCATTACTACTATTTTGTGTTGGCGGTGTTGGCACTCGTGGTCTATGTTTATCACCGCCTGATTCACTCGCCGTTTGGTCTGGCACTGCGTGGTATCAAGTCGGGTGAAAATCGTATGCGCAGCCTGGGATTTAGCCCACCGAAGCATTTGTACACGGCCTTCATCATTTCCTCTGCTATGGCCAGCCTGGCCGGTGTGCTGTATGCCTACTTCAATAAGTTTGTGAATCCGGTCTCGGCATCACTGCATGTCAGCTTCGAGGCCGTGCTGATGGCACTGGTGGGCGGATCCGCAACCATCCTTGGCCCCTTCATTGGTGCAGGCGTGATCCTGGGCCTACGCAATTGGGTGAGTTCATTTTTCGAGCTGCACCTTGCGGTGATGGGCCTGGTGTTTATTGCGGTCGTGACCTGGGCACCCGATGGCGTGATTGGTGTTTTCAAGCGTTTATCGAACCGCAGCAAGAAGGAGGCAAGCAATGGCTGACTTGGCATTGTCGATCTCCCAGGTCAGTAAGATCTTTGGCGGGATACGTGCGGTTGATGGGGTCTCCCTGGAAGTCTCCCAGGGTGAGCGGCGGGTCATGATCGGGCCCAACGGCGCTGGCAAGACCACCTTATTCCATTGTGTGAGTGGTGCACATCGGGCCACTTCCGGCAGCATTCGTCTGTTTGGTGAAGACATCACCCAGTTGCCCGAGCATGAACGCACGCTCAAGGGTATGGGCCGCACCTTTCAGATTTCCAGCGTGTTTGTCGATCTCACGGCACTTGAAAATGTGCAACTGGCGGTCCTGGGTATTCGCTCAGACAAATGGGCGCCCTGGAAGCGGGTCGGTGATGCAGCCGGCGTTAATGACCGAGCAATGGAAAAGCTTGAGCTCGTGGGCCTTGGCGGCAAGGCCCATGTCGGCGTGAAGCAGATGTCTTACGGTGAACGCCGTCAGCTTGAGCTTGCGCTCGCATTGGTGAACGAACCGCGGCTGCTGCTCTTGGATGAACCCTGTGCGGGGCTCTCGCCTGCAGAACGCCAGCGGCTTTTCAAGCTGATTCAGGGCCTGCCGCGCTCGCTCACGATGCTCATGATTGAACACGATATGGATGTGGCGCTCGGCCTGGCCGACCGCATCACGGTCCTGCACCGTGGTCAGGTCATTCTCGAAGGGGGCGTGGAAGAGGTGCGTGTGAATCCTCAAGTCAGGGAGGTTTATTTTGGACAGGTCTGACACCCTGCTCGCAGTCAAGGAACTGCATACCTATTACGGCGACAGCTATGTGCTGCAAGGCGTAAGCCTGGAGGTTCATCGTGGTCAAGTGGTCGCGATTCTTGGCCGCAATGGCATGGGCAAGACCACGCTGATCCGATCGATCTTTGGCCTGACACCGCCGCGGCAGGGCGAGGTGCTTTATCGCGGCAAACCGATTCATGCGCTGCCACCTTATCGGATCGCCCAGCAGGGCGTATCGCTCGTGCCCCAGGGCCGACGCATCTTTAAAAACCTTTCGGTGAAAGAGAATCTGCTACTGCCGACCAGCGTGCTGGCAGGCGCAACTAAAACGCCACGCCAAGACTACGTGGCTTCTTCCACCTGGACGCTGGATGCGGTGCTGGCCGAGTTTCCCAATCTGCGTGAGCGTCTTGGCAATGGTGGCAATGAATTGAGTGGCGGTGAGCAGCAGATGTTGGCGATTGGCCGGGCACTGGTGTCAAACCCGGATCTAATTCTGATGGATGAACCCTCCGAGGGACTCTCGCCACTGTTTGTGAATCACGTGGGCGAGATCATGTCGCGGGTGAAGTCGCTGGGCCATGCCATTTTGCTGGTGGAGCAGAACCTGGCGCTGGCACTCAAAGTGGCTGATTATGTGTACATCATTTCATCGGGCCGTTTTGTGTTCTCTGGCACACCGGATGAACTGAGCCGTCAGCCGGAGATCCTGAACGAGCACCTTGGCGTGTCCGGGGCAAAGACACTGCCGCACTGATTCCGTTCGCGCTCAGTCTCGGGCACTTCACCATGTCGCGCCATCATCAGCTCTCACCCACACCCCAGACCGTGCACTGGGGTTTTTTTGATGCGGCCATCGCGCCGGTGCTGACCATCGAGTCTGGCGACACCATCGAGATCGATACTGTGTCGGGTGGCCGTCAGGAAGTGGGCGATATCTCCCACTTCAGGCCCGACCACCGGCTGATCGCCGAAACGGTGCCCCAGGGCCCTGGCCCACATATCTTGACTGGCCCTGTGGCTGTGCGTGGCGCGATGCCGGGCGATACGCTGGAGGTACGCATTCAGCACATCGAGCTCACCGAGGACTGGGGTTGGAATGTGATTCGCCCCCACCGCGGTGCATTGCCGGAGGATTTTCCTTTTCTCAGCCGACGCACCATTCCGATCGATCGCAAGGCCATGATTGCGAAATTGCCTTGGGGGGTGGATGTGCCGCTTTCGCCCTTTTTCGGCATCATCGGTGTGGCGCCACCCGTCAATTATGGCCGTGTTTCGACGATTGAGCCGCGGGAGTACGGCGGCAATATCGACAACAAGGAATTCATCGCGGGCACTTCGCTTTTCCTGCCCGTGTTTGTGCCCGGTGCAAATTTTTCAGTCGGTGATGGTCATGCCGTGCAGGGCGATGGCGAGGTCTGTCTGACCGCCCTGGAGACCTGCTTAAAAGGCCGGTTCGAGATCATTCTGCATAAACGGCAGTTGAATTTTCCGCGGGCGATTACGCCCACGCATTACATTGCCATGGGCTTTGATGTTGATCTGGATGATGCCGCCAAGCAGGCCCTGCGCAATATGATCGCCTGGCTGGTCGAGATAACAGGCTGGACTGCGGAAGAGGCCTATGTGTTTTGCAGCCTGGCCTGCGATCTGCATGTGACCCAGCTTGTGGATGGCAACAAGGGCATCCACGCTATGGTCAGCCGATCACTGGTTCAGCGCACGCCAGACGCGCTCTGAGGTAAAGGGCAGATCCATTGGCCCCGCACCGCGTGAGGCCAGCGCATCCAGAACTGCTGCGGTCGCGGCTGGCATGGCACCCGCCACACCGGATTCGCCTGCACCCTTCACGCCAATCGGATTGGTGGTGCAGGGTACGACATGGTGGCCAATCACAATCGGCGGCATAGTGTCTGCACGTGGCATGGGATAGTCCATGAAAGACGCGTTGAGCAGCTGGCCCTCATTGTCATAGCGCAGCTCTTCGCCCAGCACCTGGCCCAGCCCCTGGGCCACGCCACCGATGATCTGGCCATTCACAATATCCTCATTCAGGATCACACCGACATCGTCAACCGCGGTGTGCTGAACAACTTCTACTGCGCCAGTCTGTGGATCAAGCTCGACCTCTGAGACATGGCAGCCATTGGGAAAGCTCATCGCTGGCGAGGTGAACTTGGCGACATTGGAGAGCTCCTGAGGCAGCTCTGTGGGCAGGCTGCCTGCGGCGCGGGCACGTTTGGTGAGATCAAGAATGTGAATCGATCGATCCGTGCCCTTGATGCGGAATTCGCCCTTGCTAAATTCAATATCCTGAACACCTGCTTCCAGCAGATGGGCCGAGATGCGCTTGCCGCGCTCAATCGCTTCATCGCAGGCGAGCCGCGTGGCACTGCCGCCCATCATCATGGAGCGTGATGCTACCGTGGGCACGAGGCCGGGGACCTGATCGCTATCGCCTGCCACGAGTCGTACACGGCCCACATCAATACCGAGCTGATCGGCGATCAGTTTGGGAAATGTGGTGAGGTGGCCCTGGCCAATCGCCTGCGCACCGGTGTGCAGGCTGACGGTACCATCTTCGTGAAAACGCAGATCGGCGGGCTCTTCCAGAATGCCACCGGCCACTTCCAGAAAACAGCAAATCCCGATGCCACGCAGACGCCCATTGGATTCGGACTGCCTGCGGCGCTGATCAAACTCATTCCATTTTGCGAGCGCAAGTGCCTTATCCATTACCGCCTCAAACTCGCCGCTGTCATAGACCTGGCCATTGGGTGCGGTATAGGGCATGGCGGAGGGCGGAATCATATTGCGTCGGCGCAGCGCAATGCGGTCCATGCCCATGCGCGTGGCGGCGCGATCCAGCAGCTGTTCAATCATATAGATCGCCTCCGGCCGGCCAGCACCGCGGTAGGGACCAAGCGGCATGGCGTTGGTCAGCACCAGCCGTGAGCGGATACGGATCGATGGAATCTTATAAACACTGGAGAGACAATTCTTGGTGTTGTTGGTCGCCACAATCGCCACATAGGTGGACGTATACGCACCGATGCCCACCACCACATCGGTTCTTAATCCCAGGATTTTTCCCTCCCGATCAAAGGCCATCTCGGCTTTTAGCGTGGAGTTGCGGCCATGGGTGTCGGCCAGAAAACTCTCAATCCGTGTGGCAGTCCACTTTACCGGCCGATTGAGTTGTTTGCTGGCAAACAGAATCGCCGCATATTCTGAATAGGCCTGGACCTTGGCGCCGAAGCCGCCACCCACATCGGGTGTGAGGACACGAATGGATTCTGGTGCAACTTTGAAAACACCCTCCGCAAGCAGCTTGCGCACGACCATCACGCCCTGGGTGCTGGCCATTAGGGTAAAGCGCTGGGAAGCAGCGTCCCACTGGCCAATGGCGGCACGTGGCTCAATGGCGCAGGCGGCCATGGGTGGGTCTTCCAGTGTTACTGATTCAATATGGTGGGCATTTTTAAATGCCGCTTCGGATACATCCGCTGCACCGTCTTCCCAATCAAGCACGATATTGCTGCTGTGGTCCTCATGCAGACGCACTGCATTGGGTTCCATCGCCTGGTTGGGATTGATGATTGCGGGAAGTGATTCAAGTTCAACATCAACGGCCTCTGCGGCATCCATGGCCTCACGTGCAGAGTCCGCCACCACCACGGCCACTGCCTCGCCAACATAGCGGACCTTGCCCGTAGCCAGCACCGGGATAGACGCCTTGAACATGGGCTGGCCATCACGGCCATTGAAGGCGGCGATCGGTGGGATGCGGCCAATGCCTGCAGCCTCGAGATCCTGGCCTGTAAAGATGCCGTGCACTCCCGGCATGCTGCGGGCGGTCTGCGTGTTGATTGACTTGATACGGGCATGGGCCTGCACCGAGCGGACAAATACCGCATAGAGCTGGCCGGCGAGCGCCATGTCGTGGGTGTAGCGGCCCTGGCCTGTGACAAAGGCCCGCTGATCATCTTGATCACCGGCCTTGCCCTCTCCGAAACGAAGGCTATCAAAGTTCATCATGTGCTCCTGTGTTGGACAGCAACACTGCTTATAGCAGGGTCGTGGTGAGGCCACCATCAATGGTCAGAATCTGGCCGGTCATGTAGCCGCTTTCCTGTGAGGCCAGGTACACAATGGCCCCGCGCATGTCTTCTGGCGTGGCCCAGCGGCCCAACGGGGTGCGGGTGGTGAGCCAGGTATTGAATTTTTCATCATTGTGAAGCGCTGCGGTGAGCTGTGTCTTGACATAGCCCGGCGCGATGGCATTGACCGTGACGCCTTTGCCCGCGAGCTCTGCAGACCACTGGCGCACAATGCCATGGATGGCGGTCTTGGATGCCGTGTAGCCGGTGACATTCTCCCGGCCCATAAAGCCCAGAATTGATCCCGTGAAGATGATTCGACCACCGCCCTGACGCACCATGTGGCGGGCGATGTGGCGGCCGAACTCCCACTGTGAGACCAGATTGGCCTGCACCAATCTCGAAAAATCGGCGCTGTCGAAATCCATGAGCGGTGCCCGAGCCTGAATTGCGGCATTCAGAAACACCACATCCAGATGGCCTTCCTTGGCCACGATGGCATCGACTGCGGCAGCAGCCTTTTCAATATCAAAGGCATCGAAGGGGCAGGCCTCTACCGCGAGGCCCTCGGCCTGAAGCGGCTGGCAGCAGACGGCAAGATCCTCTGCGCTGCGAGAATTCATCAATACCTTGGCACCGTGTGCGGCAAGGGCAGCCGCCGATGACAGCCCAATGCCCCGTGACGCGCCTGTAACCAGCGCGACACGGCCTGTAAGATCAAAAAGTTTTTTGGTGCTCATGTTCTGCTTATAGTGCCAGGCCTGATTTGCCTTTGAGTTTCAAGATTTGCCGTGCTTCATCCGGTGTGGCGACTTCCAGGTTCAGGGCCTCCAGAATGGTGCGGATGCGTGTGACCTGTTCGGCGCTGGATTGTGCGAGCTTTCCAGGCCCGATCCATAGTGAATCTTCCAGTCCCATGCGCACATGGGAGCCAATGGCTGCGCCCATGGTGGCCAGCGGAATCTGATTGCGGCCTGCACCGAGGATCGACCATTCATAGGCATCGCCAAAGAGCCGATCCGCAGTGCGGCGCATGTGCATCAGATCCTCGGGGTGGGGGCCGATGCCGCCCAGAATGCCAAAGACCGACTGCACAAAGAGCGGCGGCGTGGCAAGTTTACGATCCAGAAAGTGTGCCAGGTTGTAGAGATGGCTGATGTCATAGCACTCGAATTCAAATCGGGTCCCGTTGTCATTGCCACGGCGCAGGATTGTTTCAACATCCTGAAAAGTGTTCTTGAAAATCAGATTGCGGCTCTTCTCCAGGTGTTCACGCTCCCACTCGTGTTTGAAGTCTTTGAAGCGATCCAGCATGGGGAAAAGGCCAAAGTTCATCGAGCCCATGTTGAGCGATGCGACCTCTGGCTTATAGGTCATGGCCGGCCGCATGCGATCTTCCACCGTCATGTGGGGACTGCCGCCAGTCGTCAGGTTGATCACTGCATTGGTTTCCGCGTGCAGCCGCTCCAGGAACGGGCGGAAGACCTCTGGGTCCTGGGTGGGGCGACCATCCTGCGGGTCGCGTGCATGCAGGTGCAGGATGGCAGCACCGGCCTTGTAAGCCGCAATGCCTGCTTCGGCAATTTCATCGGCGGTCACCGGCAGATAGGGTGACATGCTGGGCGTGTGGATCGCACCGGTCGGTGCGCAGGTGATGATGACTTTTTTAGATTTGGATGCCATGGTTGAAATGTGTGGATGCGATGGGCTGTAATGCGTGTTGTTGGGATAAATAGGTTTAGTATGCAGAGCAAAGGTTGATCAAGTGATCAGATTTTGCCAGCCCACAGGCCGACCTGTAAACGCGCGTTTTTCCCGATGGCTGGCGCATCTCACCCCGCAGCGCCGCGCCGCTTGTGGGGTGAGGGGTGGGCCTGGTCTGACCTAAGCAGTTGCCAATAGGCCGTTGTGCCGCAGCAGTGGCTCCACCTGGGGTGCTCTGCCGCGGAAAGCGGTGAACGAGGCCATTGCGGGCCTTGAGCCGCCGACTGCGAGAATCTCCTGCCAGAACCGCTGGCCAACCTCTGGGTAGCGGGCAGTGCCGGCCTCTTCAAAGGCCGCATAGGCATCGGCCGAGAGCACCTCGGCCCATTTGTAGCTGTAATAGCCTGCGGCATAGCCTCCTGCAAAGATGTGCGAAAAACTCTGCGCAAAGCGATTGAATGTCGGCGGCACCAGCACGGCAATCTTCTGCCGGATCGCCCACAGTTGAGACTCAATACTGCGCCCGATATCGGCAGGCTGATCGGTCTGTGTGGGCAGCAGGTCCATGTGGATCTTCATATCGAACACCGAGAATTCCACCTGACGCAGCATGAACATGCCGCTTTGGAAGTTCTTGGCCGCAATCATCTTCTCGAAAAGCGCCTTGGGAAGTGGCGCACCCGTTTCCACATGGGCGGTCATGTGCGAGAGGTTCTCCCACTCCCAGCAGAAGTTTTCCATGAACTGACTGGGCAGTTCCACGGCATCCCATTCCACCCCATTGATGCCCGAGACATCGAGCTCGCCGACCTGGGTGAGCAGGTGATGCAGGCCATGGCCGAACTCGTGAAAGAGCGTGATCACATCGTCGTGGGTAAGCGTGGTGGGTTTTTCTCCTACGGGCGGGGAGAAGTTGCAGGTGAGCAGCGCAATCGGTGTCTGGGTGGCGTCGCGCAGCACACGACGGCCACGGGAATCATCCATCCAGGCACCGCCGCGTTTGGTGCTGCGGGCATACAGATCCAGATAAAAGTGGCCAATGGTTTTGCCGGTGCGACTGATTTCAAAAAGCTGCACATCCTTGTGCCAGACGGGCAGGGGGGCCAGACCCATCACCGGTTTGATGTCGACTGCAAACAGCGTGCGGATCACCCGAAAGAGCCCCTGCAGCACGCGGGGCAGCTGGAAGTATTGGCGCACCTCTTCTTCAGAAAATGCATAGCGGCTCTGCCGCAGCTGCTCGCTGGCATAGGCCACATCCCAGGCCTGCAGGTCCTGGATATTCAGTGTGGCGGCAGCGAATTCACGCAGCTCGGCCAGATCACGCTCGGCAGCGGGCCGGGCCTTGGCGGCAAGATCCATCAAGAAGTCGATCACCTGCTGTGGCGAATCGGCCATCTTGGGAGCCAGGGAGACTTCAGCGGCATTTTTATATCCCAGCAGTGCGGCCTGCTCCTGGCGTAGTTTCAGGATCTCGCCCATGATCGGACCGTTGTCGTTTTGCGGCCCTTCGGTGGCGATTTCGGATGCACGCATGGCCTGCTTGCGATAGATCTCTTCACGCAGGCTGCGATCCTTGGCGAATTGCAGCACGGGTCCCACGCTGGGGTGTTGCAGGGTAAAGACCCAGCCATCGAGTTCCCGCTTTTTCGCCTCTGCTGCAGCGGATTCCACTGCGTGCGCCGGAATGCCATCAAGACGTGCCTGATCTGTGACATGCACCACGGTGGCATTGGTGCTGTCGAGCAGCTGCTCCGAGAATTTCTGATTCAGCTGCGCAAGCCGGGCCTGAAGCTCGGCGAATATTTTCTTTTGTTCCTCTGGCAATTCCGCGCCGCCCAGGCGAAATGCGCGCAGCGAATTTTCCAATGACCGCTGCCTTGCGCTGTGGCTGGCATCTTTGCCTGGCTGCTGCTTGAACTGTGCATCCAGGGCCTTGGTCGATGCAAAGAGTGCAGGGTGCTGCGCCAGCTCGGTCCAAAACGCAGTGACTTCTGCCAAGCGGCTGTTCACAGCATCCCGCCACTCGGGTGAATCCATCACGCCAGACATATGGTGGACCGCACCCCAGACACGGCCAAGCCGCTCTGTGGCATCGGTCAGCGGCTCCATCACCGTTTCCCATGAAACCGGCGTTGCAGGGTCCGTCACGCGCGCCAGGGTGGCCCGGGCTTCTGAGAGCAGATGATCAATGGCCGGTGCGACATGCTCAGGCGCGATCAGGTCATAGCGGGGAAGGCCCTCGCGGGTGAGTAATTGGTCGAGAAATGGATTGTTCATGAGTTGGAAATATGGAGGCGGCGCTCTGCCGATTCAAGGGTGTTGATCAACAACATGGCAATGGTCATTGGACCAACACCGCCCGGCACCGGCGTGATGGCGCCCGCCACCCGGCGTACTGATTCGAAGTCGACATCACCGGCAAGCTTACCGGTGGCCAGGCGGTTGATGCCGACATCGATCACGATCGCCCCGGGTTTGACCATGTCTGCCTTGATCATTTGTGGTCTGCCGATTGCAGCCACCAGAATATCGGCCCGGCGGGTGTGCTCTTCAAGTGCGCGGGTCTTGCTGTTGCACAGCGTGACCGTGGCGCCTTTGGCCAGCAGCATCATGGCCATGGGTTTGCCGACAATATTGCTTGCGCCGCAAATTACGGCATTTGCACCCCAGATCGGTGCATCAATCGATTCCAGCATCTTCATCACCCCATACGGTGTGCAGGGCTGAAAGAGCGGCCGGCCGGTCATCAGTGCGCCGGCATTGCTGATGTGAAATCCATCTACGTCTTTGTCCGCGGCTATGGCCTCGATGACCTGATGGGAATCGATGTGTTTGGGGAGGGGCAGCTGCACCAGGATGCCGTCGACAGCAGGGTCCTGATTTAGACCGTGAATGATCTCCAGCAGCTCGGATTCGGTGAGTGACTCCGGCCGCTCGATCAGGGTGGAGCGGATACCGGCCTCTTCGCAGGCCTTGACCTTATTGCGCACATACACCTGGCTTGCGGGGTTGCTGCCCACCAGCACCACGGTCAGGCCTGGCGGCCGGCCCTTGGATGCGCAGATGGCAGCGCGTTGCGCGGCCTGGACGCGGATAGTCTTGGCCAGGGCGAGGCCGTCGATAAGGGCAGCAGTCATGATGAGCGGGATCTTGTTGGCAAAAGCGGACGATAAAAACCAGTGGCGAAAGCGGCATTTTCGCAGGGTTATGGCCCGACCATGTGGGCTCGGGGCATTGGCCCATACTTGCGCCAAGATTGGACATTTTTTGCCGATCTGAATATACTTTTGGGCTTGCCTAAGTCTGGGTTGAACGGATGCAGGGGGGCTATAGCTCAGCTGGGAGAGCGCTTGCATGGCATGCAAGAGGTCAGCGGTTCGATCCCGCTTAGCTCCACCATCGTTTCCATGCAAATTTGGATTGTGGCGAGAAAAGCGGGTAAAAAGGTTCAACGTTTAAGTTTCAGCAGTCAGGCGTTTTCTGACCCATTCGTTTCACGGGTCCCCTTCGTCTAGAGGCCTAGGACATCACCCTTTCACGGTGAGTACAGGGGTTCGAATCCCCTAGGGGACGCCATCCTAAAACCTGTC
>VERJ01000018.1 GCA_018882795.1 Burkholderiaceae bacterium
TCTGGCCCTGTTACAGACCCAGCAAAGTCAGGCCGCCGATTGGCTGCTGCCCCTGCTGGAGTCTGGCCAGGTGGATCCCATTAAATGGGCGGAGAAGGGCGGCAAATCGCCACCAGGGGATGCGCTGGAGCTGTTGATGCGCTGGATGACTGATTGCGGCCGGGTCCGAGAGGGGCTTTCCGCACGCTCATTTTCTGATCGTGCGCCAGCACTTCGTGATCAGGCTCTGCGGATTCGCTCGCCCCAGCACTGGACACAGACCATGGCCGAGATTCAAAGAATGCGCGCCGTGGCCGAGCATCCGCTCAACCCCAGGTTGTTCTATGAATCCATTTTTGATCGGTATCGACGGGCACTGATATAGGTGTCTGACACCGCGCCTGACACCTCAAGTTAAACTCAATGCATGTCAGTTGAATTCATTGATTCCCATTGCCACCTGAACTACCCCGGACTTGTCGAGGACACGGCCGGCGTGCTGGCGCGTATGCGGGCAGCCGGTGTTGTCAGGGCGCTTAATATTTGCACCACGCTGGAGGAAGCTGCCAGTGTGATCCGTCTGGCGCAACAGCATGAGTTCCTTTTTGCCTCCGTGGGTGTGCATCCGGATAACCTTGGCGTTCAAGAGCCCACCGTTGACGATTTGGTCAAGCTTGCGCAGGACCCCAAAGTGGTTGCGATTGGGGAAACCGGCTTGGATTACTACCGCCGGGAGGGCGATGGCAAAGAGGGTGACTTTGAATGGCAGCGCGAACGCTTCCGCACCCATATTCGTGCAGCGAAAAAATTAAAAAAACCGCTGATCATCCATACCCGCGAGGCCGCCGCCGACACGCTGCGCATCCTGAGAGAAGAGGGCGCTGAAGAGGTGGGCGGTGTGATGCACTGTTTCACCGAGTCTGTAGAGGTGGCACGCGCTGCGATTGAGATGAACTTTTTGATCTCGCTTTCTGGCATCGTGACCTTTAAGAATGCCAAGCAGGTGCATGCGGTCGCCTGTGAGATTCCTCTTGAACACCTGATGATTGAAACCGATGCCCCATTTCTTGCGCCTGCGCCCCATCGGGGTAAGGTAAATGAGCCCTCCTATGTGGTGTTTGTCGCCCAGAGGATTGCTGAACTCAAGAGTGTGCCGGTTGCGCAGGTGGCTCAGGCCACCAGTGCAAACTTCAGGCGCTTCGCCAGTGCGAGTCTCACTCCTGTAAAAAAAGCCTTCGTCGCACACGCCATCTCGGCATTGTTCGCGGTCTGCATGCTGGCAGCACATGCCACATTCGCCCCCCCGGCCGTGGCCCGCGATGCGCTGCAGGCGTTCGGCCTCGCGGTGCGGGCCAATGACACATGGTTTATCAACCGAATGCCTCAATTGGGTCTGGATACCCGCACGCGCGACGATCTGCGTAACAACCTGCTGATGATCGCCATCCGGGATGATGGAGAGCCGTTCGCTTTGGCGTTGCTCCGACAGAGGCGCTGGCAGGCCAAAGAGGTCCTTGATACCGAGAATCAGCTCGGGGAAACGGCGCTGATGCTCGCCGCACTGAAAGGCTCTGAAATGGCCGTAGAGCGGCTGATAACCCTTGGTGCTGACGTCAATCGGGCAGGGTGGTCCGCCCTGCACTATGCGGCCACATCCGGCCACGCCGGGATCATTCGGCTGCTGGTCGAGAAGAGTGCCTTTGTGGATGCCGCCAGTCCCAATGGCACCACCCCGCTGATGATGGCGGCCCGGTTTAACCACCGGCATGCAGTGGAGGCGCTTATCGAATTGGGCGCCGACCCAACGCTCACCAACCAGGAGGGTCTGACGGCCCGTGGCTATGCCGATGGCAACAACAACGGCAATCTTGCGTTTTGGCTACAGATTCAGGAAATTTCTTTTGCAAACAAATACTTGCGAAACCTTCCTGATGTGTCACCTGATGCTACTTTAGATGACATCGTCATTCAGTCCGGAGGTGAAGTCGTCACCGCCGCGCCAAGTGCCAGTGGCCGCAAAGGCGATACACCGGTCGATGTTCCCGCCGGCAGTGGGGTGGAGGTTTTTAAGGGAATCGAATAGGCAGTGTCAGTCTGTGCGTAGCGATGGCCCATTAGTCTTATGTCGCATAATGTGTATTATGTAAACTGTAGCGGAAATGAAAAAGGCCGCTTCACAACGGCCCTTTCCCCCGCCTTAGTTCAAGCGATCAGATCCGCTCAAATATCGCGGCAATACCTTGTCCGCCACCGATACACATCGTGACCAACGCGTATTTGCCGTTGACCCGATGCAGTTCATGAATTGCTTTGGTGGCAATCACCGCGCCAGAGGCACCCACGGGGTGACCCAATGCAATTGCACCGCCGTTGACATTGGTCTTTGCGGGATCCAGCCCCAGACCCTTGGTGACCGCAAGCGCCTGAGCGGCAAAGGCTTCGTTGGACTCGATCACATCGATCTTGTCGAGCGTGAGGCCGGCGCGCTGAAGTGCAATCTTGGATGAAGGAATCGGGCCCTCGCCCATGATTTCGTTGGGCACACCGGCAACCGCATACGATACCAGCCGCGCAATGGGCTTGTGTCCAGCATTCGCTGCCGCCTTTGCTTCGGCCAGAACGAAAAACGATGCGCCATCGTTAATGCCCGATGCATTGCCAGCTGTGACCGTGCCTTCTTTTTTGAAGGCAGGTTTCATTTTGGCGAGTGCCTCCATGCTGGTGGCCTTAGGGTGTTCATCAGTATCGAAGACCACATCGCCCTTGCGGGTGGAGATGGTGATCGGTGCGATCTGTGACTTAAAGCGGCCTTCGGCGATGGCCTTGGCGGCACGGTTCTGCGATTCCAGCGCAAAAGCGTCTTGCTCTTCCCGTGTGATCTTCCATTTCACCGCCAGATTTTCTGCAGTGATGCCCATATGACCCACACCGAAGGGGTCAGTGAGCGTGGCCACCATCATGTCCACCAGTTTGGTGTCGCCCATGCGTGCGCCTGTGCGCATAGCGGGAGAAAGATAACCACCGCGCGACATGCTTTCGGTGCCGCCGCCCACGCCAAAATCGCAGTCGCCCAGCATGATGGCCTGCGATGTTGACACGATTGCCTGCAGGCCCGAGCCGCAGAGGCGATTCAGTGTGACCGCAACGGACTCCATGGAGAGGCCCGCATTGATTGCCGCCACCCGAGACACATAGGGCGAACGCGATTCGGTGGGAATGCAATTGCCCACTGAGACATAGTTAATCTTTGCGGGATCAACGCCTGCGCGCTTGACCGCCTCTTTCATGACCAGGCCGCCAAGATCGGCAGGCTCCAGGCCCGACAATGTGCCCCCAAAGGCGCCCACTGCGGAACGCACAGCGCTTAGTACGACAACTTCTCTCATGTGTTGGTCTCCCTTATAAAAATCGCTTCAAGATCATGCTCATCAGAATCCACTACCTCTACAGTAGCGAACTCACCGATTCTTGCTGGTACCGGATGCCGGGAATTCGGATCTGGAAAAATCCGAACGATTCCGTCAATCTCCGGGGCATCTGCCATGGTACGCCCGATGAGCATTCCCTGCTCCGGGTCCGCATCATCCACCAGGACTTGGATTCTGCGCCCTATCCAGCGCGCAAGACGCGCTTCGGAGATCGCTGCCTGGGTCTGCATGAAACGCTCCTGACGCTCCAGGCGGATTTGTTCGGGAACGGGATTCGGCAGGCCATTGGCTGCGGCACCCTCGACGGGCGAATAAGCAAAACACCCCACCCGATCAAGCTGGGCTTCCTGTAAGAACGTCAGCAAGGTTTCGAATTCAGCCTCGGTCTCGCCGGGAAATCCCACGATGAACGTGCTGCGGATCGTGATGTCTGGGCAGACAGCCCGCCACGCCGCGATCCGCTCGAGGTTGCGCTCACCACTTGCGGGCCGCTTCATTCTTTTTAAGACATCCGGGTGGGCGTGCTGAAACGGCACATCCAGATACGGCAGCACCAGGCCCTGGGCCATCAGCGGCAGGATCTCATCGACATGCGGATAGGGATAGACATAGTGCAGTCTTACCCAGGCGCCAAGTCGACCCAATTCCTGGCAGAGCTCAGTCATGCGGGTGCGCACCGGTCGACCATTGACAAAGTCGGTGCGATATTTCAGATCCACTCCATAGGCGCTGGTGTCCTGCGAGATCACGAGGAGTTCTTTTACGCCCGCCTCCACCAGATTTTCCGCCTCGCGCATGACTTCCCCGATGGGCCGGGACACCAGATCCCCGCGCATGCTGGGAATGATGCAAAAGCTACAACGATGATTACAACCCTCGGAAATTTTCAGATAGGCATAGTGCCGTGGAGTGAGTCGAATGCCCTGCTTGGGCACGAGATCAGTAAATGGATCGTGAGGCTTGGGCAGATGCTGGTGCACAGCCTGCATGACTTCTTCGGTGGCATGCGGCCCTGTCACCGACAAAACCTTGGGATGCAGCTCTTGCACCAGATTGGCCCCCGACGCAGAGGTCTTCGCGCCCAGGCATCCCGTCACAATCACCTTGCCGTTTTCGGTAAGTGCCTCACCGATCGCATCCAGACTCTCCTGCACAGCGTCGTCGATAAAGCCGCAGGTGTTCACCACCACCAAGTCTGCACCCTCGTAATCAGGAGCGATGTCGTAACCCTCGGCCCGCAACTGTGTGAGGATACGTTCCGAGTCGACGAGCGCCTTCGGACAGCCGAGCGAGACAAAGCCAACAGTTGGCATGGCGCTAGTGGGTCATCGCAAGGCGTGATACGCCGCAGCGATCTTCGGTCGGTGGGTTACCAAGCTTCGCTCCCAAAAACAGGGGTAAAAGCGCCCATTGTCGGCGCTAATCAGTCGTCCTTCTTCGCAGCACCAGACCCGGGAAACTGGAACCCTTGGAGCATAGACTGGGTATTCTTCTGCATTTGATCTTGCATTTGCATGAAGACATTCTTGCTTTGCTCGATGTAGTTGGACATCAGGTTCTGCATCATCGGAGCCTGGCCCTGAAGAAACTGTGACCACGCGTCCGCCGAGGGAAAGGCGCCCTTGTTATCCGCCAGCTTGCGGGATTGCTCCTGAAGGCTGCTTTGAATCTCTGTAAAGGCCTGGATGTTTTTCTCCAAGTAGTCGCCCATCATGCCCTGCATCGCATTGCCATAGAACCGAATCACCTGCGATAGCATCGGCGCCGAGAACATCGGCGCCCCACCCGACTCTTCATCAAGAATAATCTGAAGCAGGATGCTTCGCGTAAGGTCTTCGGACGATTTGGCATCCACCACAGTGAAGGCCTCCCCACTCAGCACCAGCTGCTTAACGTCAGCCAGCGTGATGTAGGTGCTGGTCTGCGTGTCGTAGAGCCGACGGTTGGGATACTTCTTGATGAGGCGAGGAGTCGATTCAGTCATAAGTAGTCACAGCTTTTCAGAGTCAATAAAACTTTAAATCACTTCGGCGCAGTGCCTTAGCTCATGTGCAAACCGCCATTGAGCGAGAAGTCAGCGCCTGTGGCGAAGCCACCATCCTCCGAGGCGATCCAAGACACCATGGATCCGATTTCCTCTGGAGTACCAAGGCGCTTCACGGGGATCGTGGCCACAATCTTCTCCAAGACCTCAGGCTTAATTGCGCGGACCATGTCGGTGCCGATATAGCCGGGTGACACGGTGTTCACCGTCACGCCCTTGGCGGCCAACTCCTGGGCAAGCGCCATAGTAAAGCCATGAATCCCTGCCTTGGCAGTCGAATAGTTGGTCTGTCCGAACTGGCCTTTCTGGCCGTTCACCGAAGAGATGTTGATGATGCGGCCCCAGCCTTTTGCGGCCATGCCCTCCACCACCTGCTTGGTCACGTTAAACAGGCTGTTGAGGTTGGTATCAATCACCTCATCCCAGGCGGCACGGGTCATTTTCAGAAACATCCCGTCGCGGGTAATGCCAGCGTTGTTCACCAGAATATCCGGATTACCGTGCTCGGCCTTGACTTTGTTGAAGGCCTCTACTGTTGATTCCCAATCGCCCACATTACCAACCGAAGCATAGAAGGTGTAGCCGGCGGCTTTTTGCTCGGCGAGCCATTTGGTGTAATCCCGGGTTGGGCCACAGCCGGCGATCACCTTGTGGCCGGCATCGTGCAACTTCTGGCAAATCGAAGTGCCAATACCGCCCATGCCGCCGGTAACGTATGCGATGCGTTGTGTCATGTTGTCTTCTCCTAGGATTTAATTGTTATTAATTCAAGCCACTTAGTTGGTACTGATGCGCACTTTCACATAGCTGCCCGGCGCCGGTTCAATCGGCTTATAAACACCGCCGCCTGCCACTGTGGGTGCCGGCACCATCTCACCGCGTTTGTTCTCAAGCCAATTGGCCCAGTCATTCCACCAGCTGCCCGGCATCTCGGTCGCAGACTCGAGCCACTCTTGTGGCGAGGCAGCGGGCTGCTCGTTGACCCAGTAGCTACGCTTATTTTTTGATGCGGGATTGATCGAACCCGCGATATGTCCGCTGGCACCCAGTACATAACGCTTCGGGCCACCGAGTGCCATGGCCGATACCCAGGCTGCATCCCAGGGCACGATGTGATCCTCGCGGGCCCCCATGGCATATACCGGTACAGTGATTGATGAGAGATCCATTTTCTCTCCCGCCACCGTAAGACGATTCTTCTTCACCAGGTTGTTTTCCAGATACATGTTGCGCAGGTACCAGGCATAGAAAGGCCCTGGCAGATTGGTGCTGTCTGAGTTCCAGTAAAGCAGATCAAAAGGTACCGGCTTTTCACCCTTCAGATAGTTACTCACCACATAGTTCCAGACCAGGTCGTTGGGCCGCAGAAACGAAAATGTGCTGGCCAGCTCAGTGCCTTTTAACAAACCGCCCTTTGCCAGCTGCTGCTCGCGCATCTGAATCTGTTGCTCATCGATAAAGACATCCAGCACCCCGGTATTCGAGAAATCCAGCAGGCTGGTCATCAGCGTGAAGCTGTTGACCTTGTCTTCCTTGCGGGCAGCCAAAGCAGCCAAGGCAGTCGCCGCGATCGTGCCGCCGATACAGAACCCCAGCACATTGGTCCTGGGCTGTCCGGTGATTTCAAGCACCACATCGATAGCCTTTAATACCCCCTGTTCAATGTAATCATCCCAGGTGAGTTTGCTTTGTTCGTCTTGCTCATTGATCCAGGAGACCAGAAAAAGCGTGTGTCCTTGATCGACTGTGAACTTCACCAGGGAGCTGCTCTGCTGCAGGTCCATGATGTAGAACTTATTGATGCTGGGGGGCACAAACAGCATCGGGATCGCCCCCACTTTCTCCGTGGCGGGTTTGTATTGGATCAGCTGAAAGAGTTTGTTCTGAAAAACCACCTCACCCGGTGTGACCGCAACATTTTTGCCAATTTCAAAAGCCGTTTCGTCGGTCTGTGAGATGCGCCCCTTGCGCATGTCCTGCACCAGGTTCTCAATGCCAGAGCGCAGGCTTTCGCCCTGAGACGCCACCATCTTCTGCTGCACTTCGGGATTCGTGGCAAAGAAATTCGCGGGCGATGTTGCATCAATCCACTGCTGCACCATGAATTTCAGACGCGCATGGGTCTTCGGGTCGGTATCGACCGCATCCGTCATGGCATTGAGCGTGCGCGAATTCAGTACATAGAGCGCCGCAAGGCCTGAAAAATAGGAGTCCAACCAGGTTGGATTGTTAAAGCGCCGGTCCTGGGCGGCCATCTTGTCCATCTCGGGCTTGGAGACCAAAACCTTGCTGAGATCTTCTAGATACTGCTTCTGAATCGCCTGCATCTTCTCAGGCACAAACTGCATCATGGGCAATTTAGGAATAGGTGGTAGCGCCATGGAGGGCTTACCACCGTCTTTTTTTTGCGCAACATCGCGGGCTGGTTTGGCCTGAGCCGATGGTGCAGCTGAGCTGCGCGCTGCTGCACCCTTTCTCGGCCGAATGCGCGGCTTGGCTGCTTTTTTATTTTCCTGATCGCGCTGCATCAGCGTCGTCCCTCCCGAAGAACTGTCTTTTAGGCCATTCTGCATAGGCCGGATATGTAGTGTCAAATTGAATCAAATCGTTTGAAGTGCGATCAGACTGGCCATTCGACCGGTCACCCGGTCTCTTCGAAAAGAAAAAAAACGATCCGGTGTACGCACCGTGCATTCATGACTCGCGGCCAACCGAATAGGTCGCTCACCCGCTGCCCTCTCTGACCCGAGAGTCACTAGAGCATGGGGATGTCGCGTAAACCACTGCTGGATACGCTGCTCGGCAAGCCGCCTTAAATCACCCAGGTACTTTCCACTGCCGTCAGCCCTGGCGAGAAACGCTGTATCGGCCGCCAGATCACGCTGCACAAAAGCCTGTCGAACATCCTCACCGACCTCGAATGCCTCAGGGCCGATGCAAGGCCCCATCCAAAAGCTCCAGCAGTCGGGAGTTGGATCGCGAGAAAACAGCGCCCAGAGCGTGGCCTCGATCACACCATTGTTAAGCCCCCGCCATCCGGCATGAATAGCCGCACAACCGGATGACCGGCTACGCGCCACCAGGATGGGTAGGCAGTCGGCAGTAAGTACCGCACAGGCCCTGCCCGATCGGCTGGATACCGAGGCATCAGCCAGCGGACCGGTCGTCCCGTCCGGACTGGCCTCATGATGATCCAGATCGACTACTCCTGTTCCATGGATCTGATTGAGCCAGACAGGAAATGTTGCGCAGCATTTTTCCAGCCGCTGCCGGTTTTGGGCCACCATTTCCGGGTCATCGCCCACATGGCCACCCAGGTTGAAGCGATCAAAAGGCCCTTGAGAGGTGCCGCCCAATCGGGTGGTCTGAAATGCAACGATGCCTGACGGAAAGATGCCTTCAATGGCTTCGATCCCAGGCGCGATTGGATGCTGCCTCGCCGAGACCCATTGAACCAGTTCCCCGTATTCCTGCTGGCTCAATCTGCAGGCCCCCAAGCGATGCCTGCCTGCCCGAGCAAGCCAAGAAATCCCCGGGGGGGATCACAGGAAAATTCCATCGCCGAACTGGTTATCGGATGCAAAAACCGGAGTTTTTGAGCATGGAGCGCCTGACCTGGAATCGCTTCTTCTATTGCTTTTTTCCCACCAAAAATCTTATTTGAGTGGGGGGATTTTCTTTTATACGTCGTTTCACCCACAATTGGGCATCCTATATTTTCTAGGTGCACCCTGATTTGATGGGTCCGTCCAGTCTCAAGCTGGCAACGTACCAGGCGCACCTCCTGGCCAAACAATAATCCCGCTTGAAGCGGTTCAATATGCGTGATGGCTTCCTTCCCCCTGCCCTCAGGCAGCACTGCCATCTTCTGACGATCTCGGGGGTCGCGGCCAAACCAGGTGCTGATCGTCTGACCCTTTGGTCTGCCCCAGACCAGGGCGAGATAGCTTCTTTTCACAGTCCTTGCCTGAAGCTGACGCACCAGACCAATTTGGGCCGGAATGGTCTTGGCGGCCACCATCAGCCCACTGGTGTCCCGGTCCAAGCGATGCACGATACCCGCCCGCGGCACCTGGGCAAGCTCAGGGGCATGGTGCAGAAGGCCATTGGCGAGCGTCCCACCCGGGTGCCCTGCCGCGGGATGGACCACCAGACCGGCCGGTTTATTCAGCACAATTACCTCAGAGTCTTCAAAAATAATGTTTAGATCGATTTGCTCCGGGCCCCAGGCCTGGGCGGGCGCAGGCGCAGGTACCGCGACCACAATCACTTGGCCGATTCGGACGAGCTGGCTTGGCTTTGTGGCCAGCCTGCCATCCACTGAAACATGTCCCTCCAGGATCCAGCGTTGCAGCAGGGAGCGCGATAGACCCAAGAACCGCTGTGACATCACCTGATCCAGTCGTCGCTCCTGAGTTGGCCCGGCGAAGGCAAAAGATTGGGTCTGATTGGCAACATCTGCACATGAAGTGGGGCTGAACTGACCCTGATCGATATAATCTTCAGTCCATTCCTCGAGGTTCTCCCCCACTTCATGACCACTGCCGTTCATCGCCTCTTTCCACGCCTCTTTTTTGCTCTGGCCTTCACTGTTATCGGGCTGGGCCCAGCGCTCATTCTTCAGGGTTGCGCCTCCGGCTCACTGGCCAAGGACGAAACCCTGGGCTGGAGTGCAGACCGATTGTACGCAGAGGCCAAGGATGAGATGTCCTCGGGCAACTGGCCCGCAGCGATCAAACTGCTCGAAAAACTGGAATCCCGCTATCCCTTCGGCCGCTACGCTCAGCAGGCCCAAATTGATACCGCTTATGCCCACTGGAAAGAGGGTGAAAATGCGCTCGCAATGGCGGCAATTGATCGTTTCACCAAGCTGTATCCCAACCACGAGAAAATGGACTACGTGCTCTATCTAAAGGGCCTGATCAACTTTAATGACCGCTCCAATCTATTTACGAAATTCACGGGCGAAGATCTTGCCGAGCGGGATCCCAAGGCCGCCCGCGAAGCCTTCGACAGCTTCAAGGAACTGGTCGCGCGATTTCCCAACAGCCCCTATGCAGACGATGCCTCGAGCCGACTCACCTTCCTGGTGAACATGTTGGCCTCTAATGATGTCTACGTGGCTCGTTACTACTATCGACGTGGCGCGGTGCTTGCTGCTGTGAATCGCGCCCAGGCCGTCGTGAAACAATACCAAGAAGCCCCCGCCATCGAGGAGGCCCTGGCGATTATGGTTGCCGGCTATGAAAAGCTTGGTCTTGGTGACCTGAGCGCAGATGCACGCCGCGTGCTGGCCACCAACTTTCCAACAAGCGGCTACCTCAGTGCAGCCTATAACCCGGACTCCAAACCGATCGTGAAAAAACCTGAACAGTCTCCATCGTTCTGGTCACGCGTCAAACCCTGGTGATGGAGACACCGGGACATCAGCCGCAAGCCAATCCTTCGCAAACTTACAGTCGCGCGTGCGTGCGAAGTTGGGCAGGCTTCTGAGTATTCTTCGTCCGTAGCCTGTCTCGGCAAGCCTGCGGTCTCCCACAACCACGAGTCCCCGGTCCGTCTCGGTTCTGATCAGTCGGCCCACGCCTTGCTTGAGCAGAATCGCAGCCTCTGGAATCTGAATGACCGAGAAGGAATCAAAACCCTGCCTTGTCAGCCATCGAGATCGGGCCTGCATGACAGGATCGTCGGGCGGTGCGAACGGCAGCTTGTCGATCAGCACCATCGATAGTGCAGCACCCGGAACATCTACCCCCTCCCAGAAGCTGTGGCTGCCGATCAGGATCGCGGCGCCATGGGCGCGGAAACGCTCAATCAGGGACTGCCGGGGTGCCTCACCTTGGGCAAGAATCAATCGATCAGGATGGCCCGAGGCCCATTGTTCAAACCAGCCGCGTGCATGGCCGACAGCACGATGTGACGTACACAAGATAAACGCGCCACCCTCCAGTGAGTCCAATAATGCCCTGATCTCCGACTGCTGCAGAAGCCGCTCAATCAGATCTGGGGCCTTGGGATCAGGCAGTTGCTGCGGCACGAGCAGCAGCCCTTGCTGCTGAAAGTCAAATGGGCTTTCCGCAATCAACGTTTTCGCCTGCTCCAAGCCAAGACGCTGCACAAAGTGATCAAAACGCCCTGCAATAGCCAGTGTTGCCGAGACCATGATCCATGTGCGCTGATGCTTGGCCATTTCCTGCTGAAATCTTGGCGCGATCTCATAAGGTGTGATGTGCATCGTGACACCATAGCGGCCCCACTCCATCCATCGCACCACGGCCGCTGCAGGATCTTCTTCACAAAACTCACCAATCCGTCCGATGAAGTCCTGCGCAACCGCAAGCAATTGGGCAAGTTCGAGATGACGCTCCGCATTGCGTGTGAGCACCTGATGCAGGGCAATCAGTGCATCCGTTGCGGCATTGAGTTTCTCCAGCCATTGCGTCCGGACAGACTCATCGAGCTGATCCCAGCCAATGCGGCGATTGATACCTGCGTTCATCAGGGCCTCCTCGCGGCCCGATGTTGCAGGAGAAACCAGTCGTAGCTCTGCAGCACAACGCTCTAGGGACCCGCAGAGATCTGGCCAGGATGCACCATCGCGGGCATGCTGCAGCCCAACGCCCAAGGCATCTCTGGCGAGGCCACTTAGCGCCTGCGTGGAAATCGATTGACTGAAAAAGTGGGTTGCGACTTCGGGCAGTGCGTGGGCCTCGTCGATCACCACATGATTGACGGTGGGCAGGAGTTCACCAAAACCTTCATCGCGCAGGGCCATATCGGCGCACAGCAAATGGTGATTGATCACGACCAGATCGGCTTGGGCAGCACGGGTTCGGGCTGCCATGAGATGACAATCCGTGAGCCTGGGACATTGCTGGCCCAGGCAATTCTCACGCGTTGATGTTGCCTGCGACCAGATCGGCGCGTTCTCCGGCACTTCAGCGCACTCGGCGATATCGCCGGTAGTGGTCTGTGCTGCAAAACGCACGATACTGCCAAAGGCCTCAATATCCTCACGGCGCGAGAACCGACCCTGTTCCTTGTGCTGCTCCATTCGATACAGGCAGAGATAATTCGCCCTACCCTTGAGCACCGCAGTCTGTATCGATACACCTAGGGCGGCCTTGATTCGCGGCAGATCGCGCTCATAGAGCTGATCCTGCAGATGGCGTGTCGCCGTTGAAACGATCGATTTGCCCTGACTCTGTAGCAGGGGCACCAGATAGGCGAAGGTTTTACCCACACCCGTGCCGGCTTCGGCCACCAGTGTCTGGCCCGAATCGATGCACTCCTGAATTGCCTGCGCAAGCCTGAGCTGCCCGGCCCGATAACGATAGCCTTTAACGGATCGGGCAATCGGACCCGATTCCGAAAACAATGGCTCAAGCGGGGACATCGGGTGAGAGCTGTAATTGAAGCTGAGCGATTTGGTCTTTGAGCTGAAGCTTGCGTTTTTTTAATCGACGAATCTGAAGTTCATCTCGGGACCCTTCCTGCTGCAGCTGACCGATGAGATGATCAAGTTCACGGTGTTCGGCCTCAAGCTCCAGGATGCGCAGCTGCAGTGTCCGAACATCGGTCAAAAATCGCATCAGGAGCCGCTTCCTGTTTTGTCTTCAGCGCGCCGGGCACGAACACGCGCACGGATCTCCGCATCAATATCGCGCAGGGCCTGAAGCTCGGTTTCCTTACGCAGATCAAAGCTGCGCATCTCGCGCAGGTGTTCCGTGCGAATCTGTTCTATACAGCCAGAGGAAAAAAATCGTTTCAGGCAGACCTGCTCGCGCTGGGCAAGATCCCGCTGAAAAGCCAGACGTTCGGCCTCGATGGCCGCGATGTTGCGCTCATGCGGGGGCCTTTTTGCTTTCAGTTCGGCATCAGGATCCACGGCCTGAGTCTGGGCCAAGGCCTGTCCGCCAGCGCCGAGCAGGCCAATTGCCACCATGCATGGGAGAATTAAGGTTTTATTCATTAGCCTGGAATTATCCCTTGCGGCAGGAAAAACAGCCATCCAATCAACACCTGCTGCAGGTGGCCGAGGCCCTGGAGCCCGTGCTGCACGCGGCCGGTCGCGTGATCCTTGAGATCTACCATCAGCCCGATCATGTGGTGCAGACCAAGGCCGACCAGAGCCCAGTCACCGAGGCCGATCTCGAAAGTCACGACCTGTTGCTCAAAGCGCTCAGGGATATCACCCCGGAATGGCCGGTAATTTCCGAAGAAGACAGCGCCAGCCACACGGCCGGGCTGGACGGTGGTCCTTCCCAATATGCCAGCCCCTTCTGGCTGATTGACCCCCTGGATGGCACTCGGGAGTTCATTGGGCGGACCGGTGAATTCAGCATCAATTTGGGCCTGGTTGTAGAAGGGCAAGCCTTCTTCGGCATGCTCTACGGCCCGCTCCAGGGACTGCTGTATCGCGGCGGGGGCCCGATATCTGCCCAGCGCAAGACACGCGAGGACAACACCTGGCAAGACATTCATTGCCGAAGACGGCCGGCCAATGGCGGCGTGTTGATCTCAAGCCGAAGAAGCGCTGCTACGCCAGAAGGCGAGCAATTCGCACGCCGCGATCACCTGGGCTCAGCACTCAAGTTTGGACGAATTGCAGAGGGCAATGCTGATCTGTATCTACGTCGCGGGCCCACCATGGAATGGGATACCTGCGCCGGCCAGGCCATTGTTGAAGCAGCCGGTGGGCAGGTGCTGAGCCTGAGCGGTACTCGGTTAGGCTACGGAAAACCGCAATGGCGCAACGGCGGATTCACCGCCTCCGGTTTGTACTGATCTGGTGCATCGACAAGGTGCGCAAAAAACCGCGGCCCGCTCAGAAGAAAAGCGGGAGACTGCGTTAAGTAAAACTGCCCTGCACACCGCGTTGAGCGCTACCAAGATAATCCTGCGATTGCATTTCCACCAGCCGACTCACGGTGCGTAGAAACTCGTTGGCCAGCACCCCCGCGGTATACAGATTCTCTGCCGGTACCGCGGCTGACATGATGAGCTTTACCTTGTGGTCGTAAAGCACATCCACGAGCCAGGTAAAACGCCGGGCCTCGGAGGACATGGCTGCCGACATCATCGGCACACCTGAGAGCATCACCGTGTCGAATTGATTGGCTAGCTCCAGATAATCATTTTGTGAGCGTGGGCCACCACACAACGTCTGAAAATCAAACCAGATCACGCGGCCGCAACGTCTATGGGCCCGAATTTCACGGGCCTCAATCTGAAGCACCGGCTCACGCGCAGGCGATTCAGCGGAGTGCGCGATCTGCTCCGCCGCCAACCGATCAAAGGACGCGACCATCTCGGCATCAGCCAGCGCATCCAGCGGCGTCAGATAGGTCCGCACGTGGCCGCGGGCCAGCTGACGATAATCAGTGCCCGAATCGACTTCGAGCACATCAAGTTTCTCTTTCAGCAAGGCAATGGCCGGCAAGACACGATCCCGATGCAGACCATCGGGATAAAGGTCGTCGGGGTGATAGTTTGAAGTCATGATGAAGCCCACGCGACTATCAAACAAGGCTCGCAATAGCCGCTCCAGAATCATGGCGTCTGCAATGTCCGAGACATGGAATTCATCAAAACAGATCAAGCGGTAGCGCCGGGCCACCCGTTTGGCCACTTCGTCGAGAGGGTCCTCGGTACCACGCAGCTCATGCATCTCGCGGTGCGTGGCCCGCATGAACTCATGAAAATGCAATCTCACCTTGCGCTCAAGGGGTACATGCTGAAAAAAACAATCCATCAGCAGACTCTTACCTCGGCCCACGCCGCCCCACAGATACACACCACGAGGCAGTGGCGGCTTAGAAATCATTTTTTTTAGGGTGCCCCCACGCCGCGCCTTGTAATCTGCCCACTCCTCGGCGCACTGCTCAAGACGTTCAGCCGCCCGTAGTTGGGCCGCGTCAGCACTAAATCCCTGTTCAGCCAGCTGCTGCTGATAGGCCTGAAAGACCGAGACTCTGGGCATCAAGGACATGGTGTCAGGCACGGTGTCAGACACCAGGCCGGTGTCTGACACCGTGCCTGACACCTCGGGCTGCGCTTACATATTCAGGGCGCGCTTGTAAATCGCCAGTGAGGCCTCCCGCATTGCTTCCGAGAGCGAGGGATGGGGGTGACAAATACGGCCAATATCCTCAGCGGAGGCCTTGAATTCCATGGCCACGGCAGCTTCGGCGATCATGTCCGAAGCTGCCATGCCGATGATATGCACGCCTAGAATCTGCTCGGTCTCTTCATCGGCCAAGACTTTCACAAAACCCTCCGGCGAATCCATGCCCAAGGCCCGGCCATTTGCGGCAAACGGAAACTGGCCGCTCTTGTATTTGCGGCCCTCCGCCACGAGCTGCTGCTCGGTGCGACCCACCCAGGCAATCTCGGGCGAGGTGTAGATCACCCAGGGGATGCAGTCGTAATCAATGTGAGGGTGTTGGCCTGCGATCAGCTCGGCGACCATCACGCCCTCATCCTCGCCCTTGTGGGCGAGCATGGGGCCGCGGACCACATCGCCGATGGCAAAAATGCCGGGCTGCGCAGTGCGACAGTAATCATCTACAGGAATGAATCCCCGCTCATCGGCCGCAAGGCCCACCTGGTCAAGCTGCAGATTTTCGGTGTTGGGCGTACGGCCAATGGATACGATCAACCGATCACAATCCAGCGTTTTTGCCTTGCCATCGCTATCTTTGTAGGCAACCTTCACACCCTTGACGGAGGCCTTGATCTCGCCAATCTGCACACCGAGATTGATGTTCAATCCCTGGCCGGTGAACAGCTTGAACGCTTCCTTTGAAACGGCATCATCGCAGGCGCCCAGAAAAGTGGGCAGGGCTTCCAGAATGGTGACCTCTGAGCCCAGCCTTCTCCAGACCGACCCCAATTCGAGTCCGATCACACCTGCGCCGATCACGCCCAGCTTGGCAGGAACCGAATCAAAGGCGAGTGCACCTTCGTTGTCGCAGACGATTTTGTTATCAACCTTTACGCCTGGCAGATGGCGTGCATTGGAACCCGTTGCGATGATGACGTTTTTTGCGACCACTGTCTGGGGCTCTTCACCCTCCACTGCCACCAAGACACCGACATCGTTGCGGCCAGCAAATTTTCCATGACCCTTGAGCCACATGATCTTGTTTTTCCGAAACAGGAACTCAATGCCCTTGCTCATTTTGGAAACGATAGATTCCTTACGCTTGAGCATCTTGGAGAGGTCCATTGACACGCCCTTTACGGTGATGCCATGGGCGCCCAGGTGATGGCTGGCCTTCTCGAATTCCTCGCTGGATGCCAGCAGGGCCTTGGAGGGAATGCAGCCGACATTTAAGCAGGTGCCACCTAGCGCCATCTCGCCATTGGGGTTGCGCCACTTCTCGACGCAGGCGGTTTTGAGTCCCAGCTGCGCTGCCCGAACAGCAGCGATATAGCCGGCAGGGCCGGAGCCGATTACAACAACATCGTATTGCGTCATGGTGTGTATTTCCCCTTCAGACTTCAAGCAACAAGCGTGCGGGATCTTCCAAAGCATCTTTCATGGTGACCAGACCCAGCACCGCCTCTCGGCCATCGATGATGCGATGGTCATAGGACATCGCAAGATAGTTCATCGGACGCACCACCACCTGGCCGTTTTCCACCACAGCACGATCCTTGGTGGCATGGATACCCAGAATTGCGGACTGGGGCGGGTTGATGATTGGCGTAGAGAGCATAGAGCCGAACACACCACCATTGGAGATGGAGAAGGTGCCGCCGGTGAGTTCTTCGATCGAAATTTTGCCATCACGGGCCTTCACACCATATTCGGCAATTTTCTTCTCAATATCGGCAAAGGTCATCTGGTCTACATTGCGCAGAATCGGCACCACCAGGCCACGCGGAGATCCTACGGCGATACCGATATCAAAGTACCCGTGGTAGACGATGTCATTGCCATCCACAGAGGCATTGAGCACGGGATATTTCTTGAGTGCCGCCACCGCTGCTTTGACGAAAAATGACATGAAGCCCAGCTTCACACCGTGCTCTTTCTCAAACCGCTCGCCGTATTGCTTGCGCAGGGCCATCAGCGGGGCCATGTTCACCTCATTAAAGGTGGTGAGAATGGCGTTGGTAGCCTGAGACTGCAGTAGACGCTCTGCGATCCTTGCGCGCAGCCGACTCATCGGCACACGCTGCTCTGGCCTGCCCTCTAATTGAGCCTCGGGACCCAAGGTCACAGGCGGCTGAGGCAGGCCTGAAGAAACCGCGACAGATGGCAGCGCGGCTTCGGTAGCAGCAGGCGCTGCGGGAGCACCGCCTTTTTGTGCGGCCATGACATCGGCCTTGGTGATGCGGCCATCCTTGCCTGAGCCCTGGGTCACCACCACACCGGTTTCCGCCATCAGCTTTGCAGCCGAAGGCATCGCAATCGCAGCACCAGGCCGCGCAACTGACACAGGCGCGGCAGGAAGGGGCGCAGCCGCCGCGGGCATCACTGCAGCACTACCCTGTGGTGGGCTTGCTGCAGGCGCTGCACCGGCACCGGCCTTAGCTTCCGAATCGATCTTGGCGATGACCTCGCCGGAGACCACGGTGCCGCCATCGCCCTTCACAATCTCGGTCAGCACACCGCCCGATGGCGCAGGAACCTCCAACACCACCTTGTCAGTCTCAATCTCAATCAGGATCTCATCAATTGCCACAGCATCGCCGGGCTTTTTCTTCCACTGCAGCAAAGTGGCCTCAGCCACGGACTCGGAGAGCTGCGGAACCTTGACTTCATGAATCGCCATCGTTCTTCCCTTTTTTCTTTTTTATTTGGTGTGCACAAAGCCTTTGATATTTCCGAAGGCCGTGTTGAGCAGATCTTTGAGCTGGGCCAGATGTTTTTCCAGATAGCCCACCGCCGGAGATGCCGATGCTGGTCGTCCCGCATAGGCCAGCTTCTGACCGGAGGCCATGTTCTCCAAGAGATTGTGCTGAAGCTGGAACCAGAAGCCCTGATTCTGGGGCTCATCCTGCACCCACACGAGTTCGCCCGCATTGGAGAATTTCTTGAGCTCTGCCGCAAACGCCTTGTGAGGAAATGGATAAACCTGCTCGACGCGAATGATTGCAACATTGCTGGCCTTCCGGTCCCGACGGGCGTTGACCAATTCATAGTAAATCTTGCCTGAACAGGCCAGTACGCGGGTGACTTTTTTCGCCTCAATGCTTTTATCGACCTCGCCAATCACCGTCTGGAATCCTCCCTTGGTGAACTGCTCCAGCGGAGATGCGGCTTCCTTATTGCGCAGAAGTGATTTGGGCGAAAGCACCACCAGCGGCTTTCTGAAGGGCCGAATCATCTGACGGCGCAGCACGTGGAAGATCTGCGCACCGGTCGTGGGCTGCACCAGTTGCATATTGGTGTCAGCACAGAGCTGCATGAACCGCTCTGGTCTTGCCGATGAGTGCTCTGGACCCTGCCCCTCATAGCCGTGCGGTAGCAGCATGACCAGGCCTGACTGTCGGCCCCACTTCACCTCGCCCGATGAAATGAACTGATCAATCACAACCTGTGCGCCATTGACAAAGTCACCGAACTGGGCCTCCCAGATCACCAGGGAATTAGGCTCGGCCGTGGAGTAGCCGTACTCAAATCCCAGCACGGCTTCCTCGGACAACACCGAGTCAATCACGGTGAATGGTGCCTGGCCCGGCGCCACATTTTGTAGTGGTACGTAGGTACCGGCATCCCACTTCTCGCGGTTCTGATCATGCAGCACCGCGTGCCGATGGGTGAAGGTACCGCGGCCTGCGTCCTGGCCGGTAATGCGCACAGCGTAGCCACTGGCCACGAGCGACGCATATGCAAGATGCTCGCCCATCCCCCAATCCAGATTCACCTCGCCACGGCCCATGGCACGGCGATCAGCCAAGACTTTTTCCACAAGTGAGTGGGCCTTGAAATTTGCCGGAAGCGTCGTGATGCGCTCGGCCAATCGTTTCAGTTCAGCCGCGGGGACGGAGGTATCCGCATCGTCAGTCCATTTCTTTTTAAGAAACCCAGACCAATCAACAGAATACTTGCCTTTGTAATTCGAGATCACTGGTGATGACTGATTGGTGCCCGCATCCATGTCGGCGCGATAAGCCTTGACCAGCTCATCACCCTCGCCAATCCGGATCACACCAACCGTCTCCAGACGATCTGCATAAAGCTTGCGGGTACCCGGGTGGGTGGCAATCACCTTGTACATGAGCGGCTGTGTCAGCGATGGTGTGTCTTGCTCGTTATGGCCCAATTTGCGGAAGCAGACAATATCCACCACCACATCCTTGCCGTACTCCATGCGGTAATCCACCGCGATTTGGGTGGCCAGCACCACGGCCTCGGGATCGTCGCCATTCACGTGTAACACGGGCGCCTCGATCATCTTGACCACATCTGAGCAGTAACTGGTCGAACGCGTGTCACGCGGATCTGATGTAGTGAATCCGATTTGGTTGTTGATCACAATGTGAATCGTGCCGCCCGTACCGTAACCGCGGGTCATGGCCAGATTCAGTGTTTCCATCACCACGCCCTGCCCCGCAAACGCCGCATCACCGTGGACCAGGACGGGCAGCACCTGGTGCCCCTTTGTATCGCCCCGACGATCCTGGCGGGCGCGGACTGAGCCCTCCACTACCGGATTGACAATCTCCAGGTGCGACGGATTAAAGGCCAGGGAAATATGCACAGGACCACCGGGTGTGGAGATATCACTTGAAAATCCCTGGTGATATTTCACATCGCCCGCCGGGAGATCATCAACGTGATGACCCTCGAATTCAGAGAACAGATCTTTGGGGATCTTGCCAAGGGTGTTGACCAGAACATTCAGTCGGCCACGGTGGGCCATGCCGATCACGATTTCCTGTACGCCCTGCTCACCCGAGCGCTGGATAATTTCATCCATCGAGGCGATGAACGACTCGCCGCCCTCCAGTGAGAAACGCTTCTGGCCCACATATTTGGTGTGAAGATAGCGCTCCAGGCCCTCGGCCGCAGTCACTTTGGACAGGATGCGCTTTTTCTTTTCTGGTGAGAAATTCGGCGCCGAGCGAATCGATTCCAGACGCTGCTGAAACCAGCGCTTCTCGGCTGGATCCGAGATATACATGAATTCAGCACCCAAGGTGCCGCAGTAGGTATCACGAAGGCCCTTGATCATCTCGCGCAGCGTCATCTGCTCCTGTCCAAAATACAGGCTGTCTGCGCGGAAGGTAGTGTCAAGGTCCGCCTCGGTCAGATCGTAAAAACCGGGTTCAAGCTCCGGAATGACGGGCCGCTCCTGGCGTTTTAAGGGATCAAGATCCGCCCATTGGGCACCGAGAAAACGGTAAGCCGCGATGATGGACTGGACATGGATCTGCTTGCGGGCAATCGACAAATCCCGCTCGGCCACTCGGGGCAAGAAGGCGTTGGCCTTGGCGCGCTGGGCGAACGACTCAATAATCGGGGCATGGGCCACATCCGATGTTTTTTCAGAGCCATCGGTAGCGGGAAGATTCTGCAGCTGATCGAAATAGGCCCGCCACTTATCGGGCACGGAGCCGGGGTTATCGAGATAGGCCTCGTAGAGTTCCTCGACATAAGGCGCGTTGGCGCCAAACAAATACGAATTGAGCTGGTAGCTCTTCATCATGATGCTTCACCCTTCTAGGCCTTTAGCCTGAAACGATGCAGGTTTAACCTTCCGCGCAACGGCCTGACCGCCTTACGGATCGCGACGCCCTGAGTACTTTGCAGGACCCAGGACAAGCCTCAGGTTACCACTGCTCCTCCAACAAAAAAAGGGGGTCTTCTCGCCCCCTATGATCTTTCTGCTTAACGCTGTGCAATCGGCTTGACCGAGCGGTTCGTGGCCCCCACGAACAACTGGCGCGGACGGCCGATTTTGTATTCCGGATCCGTGATCATCTCCTTCCACTGGCTGATCCAGCCAATGGTGCGGGCCAACGCAAAAATACAGGTGAACGCATCGGTGGGAATGCCGAGTGCCCGTTGCACAATGCCCGAGTAGAAATCCACGTTCGGGTAAAGCTTGCGCTGCACGAAATAGTCGTCCTCCAAAGCAATTTTCTCCAGCGCCATTGCCAGTCTAAAAATCGGATCGTTCTGCAGGCCTAACTCGTCCAGCACCTCGCGGCAGGTCTCCTGCATCAGCTTGGCCCGGGGATCAAAGTTTTTGTAGACCCGGTGGCCGAAGCCCATCAGGCGCACGCCGGAGTTTTTATCCTTCACCTTCTCCATGAATTCGCCGACCTTGGCCACACCACCATTGGCATTCAGATCCTCCAGCATATTCAGGCAGGCCTCGTTCGCGCCACCGTGGGCAGGACCCCAGAGGCAGGCCACGCCGGCAGCAATCGCCGCGAAAGGACTGGTGCCAGAGGAGCCGCACAGTCGCACGGTAGAAGTTGACGCGTTTTGCTCGTGATCAGCATGCAGAATAAAAATACGATCCATGGCGCGAACCAGCACATCATTGAGTTTGTAAGGTTCGCACGGCGTGGCGAACATCATGCGCATGAAGTTCCCGGTGTAAGACAGGTCATTCTGCGGATAGACGATCGGCTGGCCTTGGCTGTACTTATAGGAAAGCGCCACCAGTGTGGGCATTTTGGCAATCAATCGAATCGCCGAGATGTCCTGCTGCTCGGCGGAATTGATATCCATGCTGTCGGGATAAAACGCAGACATGGCGCCGATCATGCCGGTGAGCACCGCCATGGGGTGCGCGTCCCGACGAAAGCCCCGTAGAAAGAATTGCATCTGTTCGTGCACCATCGTGTGGTGCATGACCACGTCCTGAAACTCAGCCTTCTGCGCAGCATTTGGCAGCTCACCGTAATAAAGCAGATAGCAGACCTCTAAGAAGTCGCAATTGATCGCCAACTCCTGAATTGGATAGCCGCGGTACAGCAGTTCACCTTTGTCGCCATCGATATAAGTGATGGTCGACTGACATGATGCTGTGGAGAGAAAGCCCGAGTCGTACGTGAACTTGCCAGTCGCCCCATAGAGCTTGCGAATATCGATCACATCCGGGCCCACCGTGCCCTTCAGGATCGGAAAGTCGACTGCAGGGGTGCCGTCCGTAAAGGACAAGGTTGCTTTGTGCTCAGTAGACATGGAGATTCCTTTCGGGGTGAGCCGTTGACTCAGGGCTGATTTGCCCTGATTTTTTCCAGGATGGACCGCACTTCAGGAGAGTCGAGATCACCCTCGGGCTGAATGCGGCCCACCAGCAGATCCAGCAAGTCGTTGTCAGTGAGGTCGAGAAGACGGCCAAGGCCATCGTGATCCGCAAGCGTCATACGGCTGCCCCAGCGTTGGAAGAAACGCTCGAGCAACAAATCGTTTTCCAGCAGACCGCGGCGGGCACGCCAGCGCAGACGGCGCACGACTTCTTCGGGTGCAAGATCAGCCGAGCCCGCTGCAGGACTGACGACAGCAAAGGGGTCTGGCTGCATCAGTGCCATTGCGCTCATCTTCAATCAGACCGTGCGACGGACCATCAACTCTTTAATTTTGCCAATCGCCTTTGTGGGGTTCAGTCCCTTCGGGCAAACATCGACACAGTTCATGATGGTGTGGCATCGGAAGAGCCGATAGGGATCCTCCAAGTTATCAAGCCGCTCGCTGGTGGCCTGATCGCGGGAATCCGCAATGAAACGATAGGCCTGCAGCAGCCCAGCAGGGCCCACGAATTTGTCAGGGTTCCACCAGAAAGAGGGGCAGCTCGTGGAGCAGCAGGCACACAAAATACATTCATACAGACCATCAAGCTCTTCGCGTTCTTCCGGCGACTGGAGTCGCTCCTTCTCGGGCGGTGGCGTATCGTTAATCAGGAATGGCTTGATCGAGTGGTACTGCTTAAAGAAATGCGTCATGTCCACGATCAGGTCGCGCACCACCGGGAGTCCAGGCAGCGGACGCAACACGATGGGCTCTTTCAGATCTCGAAGATTAGTGATGCAGGCCAAGCCATTTTTGCCATTGATATTCATGGCGTCCGAACCGCAGACACCTTCACGGCATGAGCGGCGAAACGACAGAGAATCGTCCTTGTCGCTTTTGATGCGCATTAAAGCATCCAGCAGCATCTTGTCGGTTTCTTTGAGCTCGACAGTCAAGTCCTGCATATAAGGCTTGGCGTCCTTATCGGGATCGTAGCGGTAGATGGAGAAACGTACGGTGCGCGATGTCATGATCAGAACGTCCTCTTTTTAGGCACGAAGGTTTCGACAGTGAGCGGTTTCAGGTTCACCGGCTTGTAATCCAGGCGATTGGCATCGGAGTACCACAAGGTGTGCTTCATCCAGTTGGCGTCATCACGCTCGGTGAAATCGCGATGGGCATGGGCGCCACGGCTTTCCTTGCGGGCCTCGGCCGAAATGATCGTGGCCTTAGCTGTCTCAATCAGGTTATCCAGCTCTAAGGCCTCTACGCGTGCGGTGTTGAAGACCTTGGATTTGTCGCTGACATGCACATCCTGCACACGTTTGCTGATTTCCATGATCTTGGCAACGCCCTCTTTCAGCAGATCCGAAGTGCGAAACACGCCGCAATAATGCTGCATGGTGTTGCGAATATCCTGGGCCACATCCTGCACACGCTCACCCGAACGCGAGGCCTCCAGCTTGGCCAGACGCGATAGCGAAATATCCGCCGCATTGGGAGGCAGATCCCGATGCGACTGGGCCTTGAAATTCTGGCCAACGATGTGGTTGCCCGCAGCGCGGCCGAAGACCACCAGATCAAGCAAGGAGTTGGTGCCCAGGCGATTGGCACCATGGACCGACACGCAGGCGCATTCGCCAATTGCATACAGGCCATTGACCACCGTGTTGGGATTGCCATTGCGCGGCACCACCACCTGGCCGTGATAGTTGGTGGGAATACCACCCATCTGGTAGTGGATGGTGGGCACCACCGGAATCGGCTCCTTGATCGGATCCACGTTGGCAAATTTGATCGCGATCTCGCGGATCGACGGCAGCTTCTTCATGATCTTCTCGGCGCCCAAATGATCAAGCTTCAAGAGCACATGATCCTTGTTGGGGCCACAGCCACGGCCTTCCTTGATTTCCTGATCCATGGATCGGGATACAAAATCACGTGGCGCGAGATCTTTCAGCGTAGGCGCATAGCGCTCCATGAAACGTTCGCCATTGCAGTTCAGCAGAATGCCGCCCTCCCCGCGCACGCCTTCGGTGACCAGCACGCCAGCGCCCGCAACACCCGTCGGGTGGAATTGCCAGAACTCCATATCTTCCAGCGGGATGCCGGCACGCGCCGCCATGCCCATGCCATCCCCAGTATTGATAAATGCATTCGTGGAAGCGGCCCAAATACGGCCCGCACCACCCGTTGCAAACACCGTGACCTTGGCCTCGAGGACCATGACCTCACCGGTTTCCATTTCCAACGCCACCACACCAACACAATCGCCAGCGGCATCAAGAATAAGATCAAGGGCCATCCACTCGACAAAAAACTGCGTGCGTGCCCGTACATTGCGCTGATAGAGCGTATGCAGGAGTGCATGGCCTGTGCGGTCGGCGGCTGCACAGGCGCGCTGCACAGGCTTTTCACCGAAGTTCGCGGTGTGTCCGCCGAAAGGCCGCTGATAAATCGTGCCATCGGGGTTGCGGTCAAAGGGCATGCCAAAGTGTTCCAGTTCATAGACCACCTTTGGCGCCTCGCGGCACATAAATTCAATCGCATCCTGGTCACCCAGATAATCCGATCCCTTCACGGTATCGAACATGTGCCAGTACCAATTATCTTCACTCATATTGCCCAGCGATGCGCCAATACCACCCTGCGCTGCGACGGTATGGGAACGGGTGGGGAAGACTTTGGAGAGCACAGCCACATTCAGGCCTGCTTCAGCCAGCTGCAGCGAGCAACGCATGCCCGCCCCACCGGCACCGACAATCACAGCGTCGAACTTGCGACGCGGCAGACTACTCGTTTGATTCGACATCACCTGCGCCACGTTCAGACCCTCCAGAGAATTTCAATTGCCCAGACACCGCAGCCCAACAGCCAGAGAATCGTGAAAATCTGGAGTGCAAGCCTTATACCCAGGGCCTTCACGTAGTCCATCCAGATGTCACGCACGCCCACCCAGGCGTGGTAGATCAACGCCAATAGCGCGAGCAGCGTGAAGACCTTCATCCAGGTCTGGGCAAAAAGCCCCGCCCAGCCGCCGTAGCCAGGCTCGGATGTGAGCAGGACCGAGAGGAAAAGCACCACTGCATAGGTGCCAATCACAATCGCAGTAATGCGCTGTGCGAGCCAATCGCGCAGCCCGTAATGGGCGCCCACGACAAGCCGCTTCGGGCCGATATTATTGGCGGAATCGCTTGATGTCGTCATGTCTTAAAACACTCCAAAAATCTTTAACCAAGCCACAAAGGACAGCAACAAGGCCACCACCATGACACCCTTGCCCCAGGCCGCGGACTGCTCTTTGGCAAGGCCAATGTGCAGATCGCTCACCAAGTGACGAATGCCGGCAAACAGATGATGAAAAAATGCCCAGGTCAGACCGCAGAGCACGATCTTGACGAAGGGTGATGCGGTGGCCTCCATAAGCCGGGCGTAGCTCAGCTCAGAGGTAAGGCTGTAATCGAAGATCAGCAACACGATGGGCAGGGCCATAAACATGCCCAGACCACTCACCCGATGAAGGATGGACATCACACCGGCGGCCGGAAGCCGATACTGAAGAATCTGCGTGATGTGGATATTACGAAACTGCGGACGCGACTTTTTCGCGAGTTCGCTCATGAAAATCCCCCTGACAGACCAGCGTTTTAATTTTTTACTTTGCGTGATTATAAAAGCCCTTTTTGACACCGCCTAGGGTGAACCCTAAACTCCACCTGTTTTTCTTCCCCAAAAATTGACTCTTTCCCAAGGAGCATTCGTGAGCGCCACCAAGTCCCCTATGCGCGTCGCCGTTACCGGCGCCGCTGGCCAAATCGGCTACAGCCTGCTGTTTCGTATCGCCAACGGCGACCTGCTGGGTAAAGACCAGCCTGTGATCCTGCAGCTTTTGGAAATTCCCGACGAAAAAGCTCAGAAAGCACTCAAAGGCGTCATGATGGAGATCGATGACTGCGCCTTCCCGCTACTGGCGGGCATGACCGCCCACAGCGATCCAATGACCGCCTTCAAAGACATTGATATCGCCCTGCTCGTGGGTGCCCGGCCCCGTGGCCCAGGCATGGAGCGCAAGGACCTGCTCTCCGCCAACGCCCAGATTTTTACTGCACAGGGCAAGGCACTCAATGCCGTTGCCAAGCGCACCGTAAGGGTGCTGGTGGTCGGCAACCCCGCGAATACGAATGCCTATATCGCCATGAAGTCCGCGCCAGACCTGCCGAAAAAGAACTTCACCGCCATGCTGCGGCTGGACCACAACCGTGCACTTTCCCAGATCGCTGCCAAAACCGGCAAGGCAGTGGGCAGCATTGAGAAACTGATTGTTTGGGGCAATCACAGCCCGACCATGTACCCCGACTACCGCTTTGCCACCATCGGTGGCCAGGGCGTGAAGGCCATGATCAACGACGAGGCCTGGAACAAGGACATCTTTCTACCCACCGTAGGCAAGCGCGGAGCGGCCATCATTGATGCCCGTGGCCTATCCTCAGCAGCATCGGCAGCCAACGCGGCCATCGACCACATCCGTGATTGGGTGCTCGGCACGAATGGCAAGTGGGTCACCATGGGTATCCCCTCCGATGGTTCCTATGACATTCCAAAAGACATCATTTATGGCTATCCGGTCACCTGTGCCAATGGGGAATATCAGATCGTGCAGGGCCTGGAAATTGATGGATTTTCGCGCGAACGCATGACCCACACGCTCAACGAATTGCTTGAAGAGCGTGATGGGGTGAGCCACCTGCTCGGATAACCCGCACTCCGCTTCGCCATGCCCAAGCTTCACCCGGATGCCGTGCTGATTCAGGTGTCCGGGGCGGCTATTGGCCAACCTCCTTCAGTCTGTGAGCACTATGCAGGCGATGGAAAAAAACTCCGCAAGGCGCTCGCACTTCAAGACGACCTTCGAGGCGCGTTCGATGTCACGGCAGACCTCGAAGATGGCGCCGCCTCAGGCGCCGAGGACACCATCGCCCGAGAGCTCTGCGGCATCCTGGCTGAGCCCCGCGGCCAGGCCTGGGCGGTGGGCTGCAGGGTCCACCCCGTCGATCACCCGGCGTTTCGGTCGGATCTGGAGATTCTGTTCTCAGCCAGACCCCCAGGGTTGACCTACATCACGCTGCCGAAAATTACGGGCTTTGCCCAGGTTTCTCAGGCCGACGCAAGTATCCGGGAGCTTGCCGAACAGCACGGCGTGTTTCAAGACGTCCGGCTTCAGGTGCTGGCCGAAGATGAGGGTGTCCTCTATGAACTTCACAGAATTGCCGCCCTCCCCCGGGTACAGTTCATTGCGTTCGGGCAAATGGATTTCACCAGCAGTCATCGGGGGGCGATTCCGGCATCGGCCATGAAAAGCCCGGGCCAGTTTGATCACCCCCTGATGCGCCGGGCCAAGCTGGAAATCAGCGCCGCCTGCCATGCCCACGGCAAGCTTCCCACGCACAACCCGACCACGGACTATGCCTCCCCGACCCAGGCCCGAGAGGACGCCTTGCGGGCCCGGCACGAATTCGGTTTCATGCGAATGTGGAGCATTCATCCAAAACAGGTACTCCAGATTCTGAGCGCGTTTGCCCCGACCAGTGATGAAATCGAGGATGCGAGCCGTATCCTTTTGGCGGCCCAGGCGGCCGACTGGGGGCCGATCGCCGATCGGGGCCTGCTGCATGACCGGGCCAGTTACCGGTACTACTGGAACCTGCTCAAGCGTGCCCAGGCCTCGGGCGGGGACATTTCCCAGGCAGCCCGGCAGGCTTTTTTCTAGAATCTCGTTTTCTGCGTCAAAAATTATTTCAATAAGCAGCCATCCAGTTAAAACAGACCATCACAACAAACTGTCATCAGGGAGCACACCATGCCGCACAATCTTCACAACAGCCTTCAGGAATTTAAGACTGCCTCTGGCAAAACCGGCAAGTTCTACAGCCTCCCCGCCTTGGAAAGAGCTGGTGTGGCGAAAATCTCCCGCCTGCCGGTGTCGATCCGTATCGTGCTGGAGGCCGTGCTGCGCAACTGCGACGGCAAAAAAGTGACCGAGGCCCATGTAAAGCAGCTTGCGAATTGGGGCCCAACCGCACAACGTGTCGACGAAATTCCATTTGTTGTGGCCCGCGTGGTGCTGCAGGATTTCACTGGCGTTCCCCTGCTTGCCGACTTAGCCGCGATGCGCAATGTGGCCCATGACATGGGCAAGAATCCGAAGGTGATTGAGCCGCTTGTGCCCGTGGATCTGGTGGTAGATCACTCGGTGATGATCGATCACTTCGGTAAAAAAGATTCGCTTGATTTGAACATGAAGCTGGAGTTTCAGCGCAACGAAGAGCGCTATCAGTTCATGAAATGGGGTATGCAGGCCTTTGATACGTTCAAGGTCGTGCCCCCAGGCATCGGCATCGTGCACCAGGTGAATTTGGAATACCTCGCCCGCGGCGTGCACAACAAGGATGGTGTGTACTACCCCGACACACTCGTGGGCACCGACAGCCACACCACCATGATCAATGGCATTGGTGTCGTCGGCTGGGGCGTGGGCGGCATCGAGGCCGAAGCCGGCATGCTTGGCCAGCCCGTATATTTCTTGACGCCCGATGTGGTCGGCGTGAACCTCACCGGTAAGCTGCCCGAAGGCTGCACCGCCACCGACCTTGTGCTCACGATCACTGAGATGCTGCGCAAAGAAAAAGTGGTTGGCAAGTTTGTTGAATTTTTTGGAGAAGGCACTGCATCGCTGTCTCTCCCTGATCGCGCCACGATTGCCAACATGGCGCCTGAATACGGCGCCACCATGGGGTTTTTCCCGGTCGATTCCGTTACGGTCGATTTCATGCGCGCCACCGGCCGCACACAGGAAGAAGTGGAAGCATTCGAGGCCTACTTCAAAGCCCAGGAACTCTTCGGCACCCCCAAGGCCGGCGCAATTGATTACACCAAGTCGCTCTCGCTTGATCTGAGCACCATCAAACCGTCGATGGCCGGACCCAAGCGGCCGCAGGATCGTATTGAATTGACCAGTCTCAAAAAGACTTTCAGCGAACTCTTCTCCAAGCCGGTTGCAGAAAACGGTTTCGCGCAATCGCCTGCCGCACTCACAAAGCGCGTAAAAGCGGGTGATGCTGAGATCGGCAACGGCGATGTGCTGATTGCCGCAATCACGTCGTGCACCAACACATCCAATCCCGGCGTACTACTCGCAGCGGGTCTGTTGGCCAAGAAGGCGGTTGAACATGGTCTGACAGTGAAGTCCCATGTGAAAACCTCGCTTGCACCCGGAAGCCGCGTGGTCACGGAATACCTCACCAAGGCGGGATTGCTGCCCTATCTGGAGCAGCTTGGTTTTAGCGTGGCCGCCTACGGCTGCACCACCTGTATCGGTAATGCCGGTGACCTGCGTCCGGAGTTTAACGATGCGATCGTGAAAGACGATCTAGTCTGTGCCGCCGTGCTCTCGGGTAACCGCAACTTCGAAGCCCGCATTCACCCGAACCTGCGCGCCAACTTCCTGGCCTCTCCGCCACTGGTTGTGGCCTATGCAATCGCCGGCACGGTCCTGAAAGATCTCAGCACAGAGCCCGTAGGCCAGGGCAAGAGTGGCCCTGTCTACCTGAAAGACATCTGGCCATCGAGTCAGGAAATCGCTGCCGTGATGGGCTATGCGCTGGACCCAGCAACATTCCAGCGCATGTATGGTGATCTCACCAAAGATCATCACCTCTGGAACAACATCAAGGGCACCACCGGTCAGGTCTATGACTGGCCTAAGTCCACCTACATCGCCAAGCCACCCTTCTTCGATGGTTTCTCCATGAGCCCGAAGGCCACGGGCTCGATTCACAATGCCCGTGCGCTGATGATTCTGGGCGATTCGGTCACCACCGATCACATCTCGCCTGCGGGCTCCATCAAAGAAGCCTCGCCTGGCGGCAAATATCTGCTCGATAACGGCGTGACCAAGGCCGACTTCAACTCCTATGGATCACGTCGCGGCAATCACGACGTGATGATGCGCGGCACCTTTGCCAACGTGCGCATCAAAAACCTGATGCTGCCCCCGAAGGCCGATGGCACACGGGAAGAAGGTGGACTGACCCTGTTCCAGCCCAGTGGCGAAAAGATGTTTATTTACGACGCCGCCATGAAGTATCAGGCGACTGGCGTGCCCACTGTGGTGATTGGTGGCGAAGAATACGGCACAGGTTCATCACGCGACTGGGCAGCCAAGGGCACACAGCTGCTCGGTGTGAAAGTGGTGGTCGCCAAGAGCTACGAGCGCATCCATCGCTCCAACCTCGTGGGCATGGGCGTGTTGCCGCTGCAGTTCAAGGGTGCTGACAGTGCGCAGAGTCTAAAGCTGGAGGGCAATGAGACATTCGATGTCGCCATTCCGGACAATCTGCAGCCCCAGCAGGACCTCACGCTGGTGATCACCCGCAAGGATGGCTCCAAGCAGAACGTGACCGTGCTCTGCCGGATCGATACTCCGATCGAGGTCGATTACTACAAGCACGGCGGCATTCTGCCCTATGTGTTGCGCGAGTTGATGGCCGCCTAATGCCCCGACAGAGCCGCCGAAACACTGCCAGCGTCGGCGGTTCTCTCTGATGCGCATCCAGCAAGTTACTGCGCGGCAGATACTTGACTCGCGTGGACGGCCGACGGTAGAGGCCGATGTCGTGCTCGCTGGGGGTGCGTGGGGCCGTGCGGCTGTGCCCTCCGGCGCTTCAACCGGAAGTGCGGAGGCCCATGAGTTACGCGATGGGGATCCCGCCCATTACAACGGGCTGGGTGTCTCCAAAGCGGTTTCCTCCGTACGACAGGAAATCGCATCGGCGCTGAAAGGGTGGGATGCACGCCATCAGCGCGATATCGATGAATTATTGCGATGTCTGGATGGGACCCCGAACTTAAGCCGACTGGGTGCCAATGCGGTACTGGCAGTGTCCCTGGCCAATGCGCGGGCCGCAGCTGCTGCACAAGAACAGCAGTTTCACGACTGGATTGCCAAACTTTCAGGACTGGCCCAGCCATGTTTGCCGCTTCCCATGACGAACATCCTGAGCGGCGGCATGCATGCCGCAGGTGGCATGGATGTCCAGGATTTTCTTGCCATTCCACTTCGGGCCAAGTCGATGAGCGAGGCAATCGAACTTCTCGCCCGCGTCCGGGATGCTGCCAGCACAGAAGCCCGGGCGCGCGGATTGCCGACGCTGCTTGCCGACGAAGGTGGGCTGAGTCCTGGATTTGAAGACGGCCGAATGGCATTGACCATGATGATGGATGCAATCAAACGGGCGGGGCTGGAACCCGGGCAGGATATCGCGATTGCCATTGATGTCGCAGCGACCTCTCTGCAATTGGAATCGGACCGCTATCGACTCCATCGTGCGCATCAGGAGCTCAACGCCGATGGCATGATTCAGATGATGGTGGAGTGGGTTCGGGACTTTCCCGTGGTGTCGATTGAAGATGCACTCGGAGAGGAAGACTGGACGGGATGGCAGCGTCTTACACGCACGCTCGGTGAAAAAGTACAACTTGTTGGGGATGATCTGTTCGCAACGCATCCCCAGCGCCTGGCACGCGGATTACATGAAAACGTTGCAAATGGCGTGCTGGTGAAGGCCAATCAAAACGGTACCCTCACCGGCACGATTGATCTCATCAACCAGGCAAAATCCGCGGGTTACGCGACCATCGTCTCTGCGCGATCTGGAGAGACCGAGGATGCGTTTATGTCCGACCTCGCTGTTGGTACGGGTGCGGGACAAATCAAGATTGGGTCGTTACGCACCTCCAGCACGGTGGCCAAATACAACCAACTGTTGCGGATCGCTGAGGCTGGATCCCTGCCTTTCGCGGGAGCAGCGGCACTGGCCAGGGCATCGCAATCATGCAAGATGACTTAAACGCGTTTTTGTTTCGTCAAGGCCTCGCTGCCACGGGATCCCGGCCGCGATGGACGGCGTTGGCAGGTGGGGTGTCTTCTGACATCTGGCGGGTGGATCTCGAAAACGGCGAAAGTCTCTGCGTGAAACGGGCACTAAGCCGCCTGAAAGTGGCGGCTGACTGGCAGGCGCCCACTTCACGAAACGCCTACGAATGGGCCTGGCTCTGCTTGGCAAGGAAATTCATTCCTGATGCGGTACCGGAACCACTGGCTCACGATCCGCAGGAGGGTCTATTTGCCATGCGGTTTCTGGAGCCGCGAGACCACCCTGTCTGGAAACAGCAACTCCTGTCGGGCCATGTGACACCTGGTACAGCAGCAAGCGTGGGTGAATGTATCGGCATCGTCCATGCGTCGACCGCATTTAATACCGACATCGCACAACAATTTTCCAGCGACGGGAACTTTTATGCCTTGAGGCTGGAGCCTTATCTCGTCGCGACGGCCACACGGCATGCAATCGTCTCCCGCGAATTAATGACACTCGCCAATGAGACTGCAAGCCATCGGGTTGCGCTTGTTCATGGCGATGTCAGCCCTAAAAATATTCTGGTGGGGCCGGCCGGCCCTATTCTGCTGGATGCAGAGTGTGCCTGGTATGGAGACCCCGCATTCGATCCTGCTTTTTGCCTGAATCACTTCCTGCTGAAAGCGGTCCTACTGCCTTCTCATGGACCTGCCCTGTTGACAGCCTTTAGCGCGTTTGTCAGCGCCTATTTCACGAAAGCAACTTTTGAGCCGCGCCAGGAACTCGATCGCAGGATTGCGAAACTGCTTCCGGGACTCTTCCTGGCCCGCGTGGACGGAAAATCTCCGGTCGAATATCTTGACCAGGAAGACCAACGACAAACGGTACGTGAGATTGCCATCCCCTTGTTAATTGATCCGCCAGAGAGCCTAACGGAATTATCCGAACGCTGCTTCTCAGTGCTTTGCAGCCGGCACTGAATACCCGGAGATGAAATCCTTGGCAGGGCCGCCCTCCAGCGGATACACATGCCGCTTGATGGACCCGATATCCCCACCATAGACATGGATGCTGATCGAGACCCGATCTTGATGGGCATTCATCACCTTATGCACATCGCCATGGTGGGCGGAAACAATACTGGTATCGCCTGGCGATAGTACCTCCAGCGGCCCTTCCGCAGTCGGCACACCGCCCTGACCGATCACATAACGCTGGGAGTGTTCTGTGCCGCGCAGCATGCCGATCACGCCCCAGATGGTGTGATCATGCACGGGAGTGGCCTGACCAGGCCCCCATACAAAGCTCACGACCGAGAAACGCTGCTGGGGATCGACATGCAGGCAGTACTGCTGGTAATACTGCGGATGTGGCACGGCATGCGACTGAGGCAGCCAATCATCGGTCTTCACCAAGTCGGCCAACAACACCGATACCTGCTCTAGAAATTCGGGCTGCTTCTGATCCGATGTGCGATCAATCAATGCGCCCAGGGCCCCCGTGAAGCGATCCAACTTTGCGATCCCCGAAACCGCTGTACCGCCATTGGCCGACTGTGTCATGTTTACCCTCCTGTGTTCTGTGCCGCTGAAGTGCCCATGATCAAACATGCATGATCGCGGACTGCTCGCCTGACCATCTCATGGGCGCTGGCAGATTCCGGGCCCCGCATGATTCTAATCAGGTCCTGACGCATGCGTGGATCCCAGAACTTGGTCACATGGGCCACAAAATCACGCGTGGCCTGCGTCGAATCAGGCATGCTTTCGTAAAACGAGGCAATCTGGTTGGCCTGCTTGATGATGTATTCAGAACGCATGACTGTGCCCTATTGCGCCAGATCGACTTCGTGGGCGTAGACGACATGATCCTGCCCCCGCAGGAATCCCACGAGTGTCACACCACAATCTCGTGCCAAGCCTACAGCCATGCTGGTAGGCGCGGAGACCGCAGCGATATGGCCAATGCCCATGGTGGCAGCCTTCTGCACAATCTCCACGCTGGCGCGGCTGGTCATCAGCAGCGCACCCTCGGAAAATGACAGCCCGCTCTTGACGACTGCGCCGATCAATTTATCCAGGGCATTATGCCGGCCCACATCTTCGCGCACGATCCGTAGATCGCCGCTCCGATTCAGCCAGGCGGCGGCATGGGTCGCACCGGTCTGCACCTGCAAAGGCTGCTGCTGAATCAGGCCCGCCACCGCCTTCACGATGGCCATTCTCGAAAATGTCTGTTTGCCGCTCACTGGTGCTGGCAACATCGCGAGCTGCTCCAGGGCCTCCAGCCCACAGATGCCACAGCCCGTGCGGCCTGTGAGACTGCGGCGTCGGGTCTTGAGCCGCTCAAACTGCTGCGTGGCAATGGTGAGCGCCACCACCAGCCCCTTCTCTGCTGGACGAACCTCAAGATCGAAAAGATCCTGGGGTCTGGCGATGATCCCCTCGGAGAGTGAAAATCCAAGCGCAAAGTCGGCCACATCGGATGGCGACGCCAACATTACTGCGTGCGAGATGCCGTTGTATTCCAGGGCAATCGGGCACTCGACTGCGACATGATCGGACTCCGCAGTGCTGAGTCCCGCACGGTAACGCAAGACGCCAATCGGAATGGAAGGAAATTCACTCATCAATCATTTTCCTTAGGCCGCCGCCTGACGTTCGGGTTTATGGCCCGATTGTCGATCTAATTGTTTGACAAGTTGTTGTTCTGATTTGCGGCTGACCTGAACCGCTGTGACTTTATATTCCGGGCAGTTGGTCGCCCAATCGGAATTGTCAGTGGTGACCACATTGGCGCCGGATTCTGGAAAGTGGAATGTGGTATAGACCACGCCAGGCTGCACCGAGGGAGTGACTGCAGCCCGCAGGTGTGTCTCGCCAACCCGCGACGTAAGCAGGACCCAGTCTCCATCTTTTACACCACGCTCCTGAGCATCATGAGGATGAATCTCCAGAAGATCCTCTGCATGCCAGCGCCGATTTTCTGTTCGGCGTGTCTGCGCGCCAACGTTATATTGACTCAGCACCCTGCCCGTGGTCAGGATCAGCGGGAAACGCTGATTCACGCGCTCTTCTGTTGGCACGTATTGGGTGATAAAGAAGCGGCCCCTGCCACGCACGGGATGATCCACATGCATGATGGGTGTGCCCTGCGGTGCCTGTGTATTACACGGCCACTGAATGCTGCCCAGTTCATCAAGTCGCGCATACGACACACCCCCAAAACTGGGCGTTGTTGCTGCGATTTCATCCATGATCTCGCTCGGATGGGCATAGTGCATGGAATAGCCCAAGGCATTGGCCAAGGCCTGAGTCACCTCCCAGTCCGCCATCCCGGTCTTGGGTGGCATCACCCTGCGGACCCGCGAGATCCGGCGCTCGGCATTGGTGAAAGTGCCGTCTTTCTCCAGAAACGAACTGCCCGGCAGGAACACATGGGCGTACTTCGCAGTTTCATTTAAAAACAGATCCTGAATCACCACGCACTCCATGCGCGAAAGCGCCTCGGTCACATGGTGGGTGTTCGGATCCGACTGCACCAGATCCTCGCCCTGGATGTACAACCCGCGGAAGCTGCCATCAAGCGCGGCTTCGAACATATTGGGAATGCGCAATCCCGGCTCTGCATCAAGCTCTACCCGCCACAAGCGTTCAAACTGCTGCCGCGTCGCATCATCAGACACATGCCGATAGCCCGGCAATTCATGCGGGAACGACCCCATATCGCAAGAACCCTGCACATTGTTCTGGCCACGCAGAGGATTCACGCCAACACCGGGCCGCCCAAGATTACCGGTGGCCATGGCCAGATTGGCAATGCCCATCACCATGGTAGAGCCTTGGGCATGCTCGGTCACACCAAGACCATAGTAAATGGCTGCATTACCGCCACTGGCATAGAGTCGCGCAGCAGCCCGCAGGTCCTCTGGGCTCACGCCACAGAGCGGGCCAAGTACCTCTGGCGAATTCTCGGGCTTACGCGCAAACTCAGCCCACTGCACAAAGGAATCCTGCTCGCAATGGGCCCGCACATAGTCATGATTAATCAGGTCTTCTGTCACGATCACATGCGCAAGCGCTGAGATCAGCGCCACATTGGTGCCAGGGCGAAGCTGCAGATGATAGGTTGCCTGCACATGGGGTGAGCGCACCATCTCCGTTGCCCGTGGGTCGGCCACGATCAACTTCGCACCTTCGCGGATGCGACGCTTGATCTGTGATGCAAATACCGGATGCGCTGCGGCAGGATTGGCGCCAATGATCACAATCACATCGGCCTGCATTACCGAATCAAAATCCTGGGTGCCGGCAGATTCTCCCAGGGTCTGTTTCAAACCAAAGCCCGTTGGCGAATGGCAGACACGGGCACAGGTATCGACGTTATTATTGCCAAAAGCGGCCCGCACGAGCTTCTGTACCAGATAGGTTTCTTCATTCGTGCAGCGTGAGGATGTAATGCCACCGATCGCACCTCGGCCATGTTCGGCCTGAATGCGGCGAAACTCTGAGGCCGCCTTCTTCAGTGCCACCTCCCAGCTGACCTCCTGCCAGGGGTCCGTGATGCGGTCACGGATCATGGGCTTCAGTACCCGATCTGGATGGGTCACATAACCCCAGGCAAAACGGCCCTTCACACAGGAGTGGCCATGATTGGCCTTGCCATCCTTATGCGGCACCATGCGAATCACATCATTGCCTTTTGTTTCTGCAACAAAAGAGCATCCGACACCGCAATAAGCGCAGGTGGTAACGGTCTGTCGGTTCGGCTGGCCTTTTTGAATGACGGTCTTATCGGTGAGCGTGGCTGTGGGACAGGCCTGCACGCAGGCACCGCAGGATACGCACTCCGATTCCATGAAAGACTGCGACTGACCAGGCGAAACCCGGGAACCAAAACCCCGCCCACTGATGGTCAGCGCAAAGGTGCCCTGGGTCTCCTCACAGGCGCGAACACAGCGGCTGCAGACAATGCACTTCGATGGGTCATAGGTGAAATAAGGGTTCGATGTATCTGCAGTCAGTGCGGTGTGGGTCTCGCCCTTTGCATAGCGCACCTCCCGCAGGCCCACAGCACCGGCCATATCCTGCAATTCACAATTGCCATTGGCTGCACAGGTCAGACAGTCCAAGGGATGGTCTGAGATATAGAGCTCCATCACACCACGGCGCAGCTTGGATAACGTCTCGGACTCGGTTCTCACCACCATCCCTTCTTCGCAGGGCGTAGTGCAGGAGGCGGGTGTTCCTTTGCGGCCATCAATCTCTACCAGGCACAGTCGGCAGGAGCCAAAAGGCTCAATGCTATCGGTGGCGCATAATTTTGGAATCTTGCGACCGAGCATGGCCGATGCACGCATGATCGAGGTGCCCTTCGGCACGCTGATCGGCTGGCCATCAATGTTCAGTGTGACCTGCGTCTGCGAGATGCGCAGCGGCGTTCCAAAGTCGATCACATCGCGGGGTCCCATCAGTGCCTCCTTATGCAGCAGTGCGAACGAAGTCTTTGGGGAATCGATCCAGCGCAGAGAGGACAGGATACGGTGTCATGCCCCCCATGGCACACAGCGACCCGGAGGTCATCACTTGACAGAGATCACGTAGCAGTCGCTCGCGCTCCGGTGTTGTGCCGTTTTGCATCATGTCTGCAATCAACTCCTGGCCACGCACCGCGCCCACCCGGCATGGCGTGCACTTGCCGCATGATTCGATCGCACAGAATTCCATTGCCCAGCGGGCCTGCTCCGCCATATCCACCGAATCATCAAACACCACCACGCCACCATGGCCCAGTGTTCCACCCAGTGCAAGCAAGGCCTCATAGTCCAGCGGTGTGTCTAGCTGATCGGCTGAAAGATAAGCACCCAGGGGACCACCCACCTGCACCGCCTTCACCGGCCGGCCCGACAGGGTCCCTCCCCCGAAGTCTTCGATCAGTTCACGCAATGTCATGCCAAAGGCTTTTTCGATGAGTCCACCATATTTGACGTTGCCTGCAAGCTGAATCGGCAGAGTGCCCCGGGAGCGGCCCATGCCAAAGCCGCTGTAATGCGCTGCGCCCTTGGCCAGAATGATCGGCACCGATGCGAGGGAGATCACGTTATTGATCACTGTGGGGCGGCCAAAGAGGCCAGAGATCGCCGGCAACGGCGGCTTGGGGCGGACAACACCACGTTTGCCCTCAAGACTCTCCAACAGCGCAGTCTCTTCGCCGCAGACATAGGA
>VERJ01000055.1 GCA_018882795.1 Burkholderiaceae bacterium
GCCCAAGGGAGTCTGCCAGACCCATGCGTCAATGCTTGGTTCGGGCTATGGTGCATGCGAGGTCGACAACCTTAACGATAAAGACAACATCATGGCCTACCTGCCGATGGCCTGGGTGGGTGATTTTCTGTTTTCAATGGCCCAGTGCATGGCCAGCGGCTTCACCATCAACTGCCCAGAGTCGCGCGAGACCGTCTCGGCGGACATGAAAGAGATCGGGCCCAGCTACTACTTTGCACCACCACGGGTCTACGAGGGCCTGCTCACCTCGGTCACCATCCGCATGGAAGATGCCAGCCCGCTGAAACAGAAAATGTTCCACTACTTCATGCGGGTGGCCCGCAAGTGCGGTGCCGAGATCCTGGATGGCCACAGCGTGCCAGCAAATCTTCGCTTTCTTTATTGGTTGGGCAATCTACTGGTCTACGGACCGCTGCGTAACAACCTGGGCATGAGCAATATCCGCGTTGCCTATACCGCGGGTGAGGCCATCGGCCCGGATCTATTCCGTTTCTATCGCTCCATTGGCGTGAATCTGAAGCAGCTCTATGGCCAGACAGAGACCTGCGCCTATGTCTGTATCCAACGCAATGGTGAAGTGAAATACGACTCTGTGGGCAAACCCTCCCCGGGCATTGAGATCAAGATTGGCGAAAACAGCGAGGTGCTGGTGCGCGGTGTGTCGCTGCTGAAGGAGTACTACAAAAATCCCGAAGCCACCGCAGAGTCAGTGGATAGCGCTGGCTATTTTCATACCGGTGACGCGGGCGTCATCGACAGCGAGGGCGATCTGCGTATCATCGACCGGGCCAAGGATGTCTCCAAAATGGCCGATGGCAAGGTCTTTGCACCGAAATATATTGAGAACAAACTCAAGTTCTTCTCCTTCATCAAGGAAGCGGTGGTCTTTGGCGCTGGACGTGACAGCATCGGTGCCTTCGTGAACATTGATTTCGAGGCCGTGGGCAACTGGGCAGAGCGCCGAGATATCGCTTACTCCGGCTACATTGATCTGGCGGGCAACCCTGCGGTTGCGGAACTGATTAAGGGCTGCATCGAGAAAATGAACGAGGAGCTCTCGCATGAAAGCATGCTGGGCCATGCCCAGATCTCACGCTTTCTGATCCTACACAAAGAGCTTGATCCGGATGACGATGAACTCACTCGCACACGCAAGGTCAGGCGCGGATTCATTGAGGAAAAATACGGTGTCTTGATCTCTGCAATCTACGGCGGCATGAAGGAGCAATTCATCGAGACCGCAGTGCGCTTTGAAGACGGACGCACGGGTAAGGTCTCGGCCACGCTCAAGATCCATGACACCAAGACCTTCCCCTACGGAGCTGCCACATGAGCGCCGACAAGATCATTCTGGAGGTCCGCGACATCAGCCTGTCATTTGGCGGCGTTCAGGCGCTCTCCAATATCTCCTTTGATGTACGCCGCGGCGAGATTCGCTCCATCATCGGGCCCAACGGCGCTGGAAAAAGCTCCATGCTCAACTGCATCAATGGTGCCTATAAGCCACAGAAAGGCGAGATTTATTTCAAAGGGGAATTACTGGCCGACGTAAACCCCCATCGCATGGCATCACTCGGGGTAGCACGCACCTTTCAGAATCTAGCGCTCTTTAAAGGCATGTCCGTGCTGGACAACATCATGACAGGCCGCAACCTGCGGATGAAATCCAATATCTTTCTGCAGGCACTCAGAATCGGCCCGGCCGAGCGTGAGGAGGTTGCTCATCGGGAGGTGGTGGAGCAGATCATCGACTTTCTGGGTATTCAGCAACATCGTCGCACCCCAGTGGGGCAGCTGCCTTATGGGCTGCAAAAACGGGTGGACCTGGGCCGGGCGCTGGCGATGGAACCCCGGCTGCTGCTGCTAGATGAACCCATGGCCGGCATGAATGTGGAAGAAAAACAGGACATGTGCCGCTTCGTGCTGGATGTGAATGACGAATTCGGCACCACCATCGTGCTGATTGAACACGACATGAGCGTCGTGATGGACATCTCGGACCGGGTGGTGGTGCTCGACTACGGCAAGAAGATCGGTGATGGCGTCCCCGATGAAGTCCGCAGCAATCCGGATGTGATCAATGCTTATTTGGGCACCGAGCATTAAGGGGGCGCGCAGCGATGGGATTTTTTCTTGAGACACTGATCGGCGGCCTGATGGCAGGCGTGTTGTACTCACTGGTGGCCCTGGGTTTTGTACTGATTTTCAAGGCCTCGGGGGTATTCAATTTCGCGCAGGGTGCGATGGTGCTCTTTGCTGCTCTGGCCATGGCCCGTTTTTCCGAATGGATTCCCGCCCTGCTCGGTTTTGACAGCAAACTGCTGGCCAATGTGTTGGCCTTTGCGCTCGCCGCAGCACTCATGTTCGCCTTTGCCTGGCTGGTCGAGCGTCTCGTCTTGCGGCATCTGGTGAATCAGGAAGGCGTGACCCTGCTCATGGCAACACTGGGGATTACCTACTTCCTGGACGGATTCGGTCAAACGATTTTTGGCAGCGCTGTCTACAAAATCGACATTGGCATGCCCAAAGAGCCGCTGTTTCTCCTGCAGTCTCTATTTGAAGGCGGTGTTCTGATCAGCAAAGAGGACCTCTACGCCTCGCTGGTCGCAGCCGCACTCGTTGCAGCGCTCACACTCTTTTTCCAGAAGACATCGACGGGCCGGGCGCTGCGTGCGGTGGCCGATGACCACCAGGCCGCCCAGTCCGTTGGCATTCCCTTAAACCGGATGTGGGTGGTGGTGTGGTGCGTGGCCGGTATCACAGCGTTGGTGGCGGGCGTCATCTGGGGGTCGAAGATCGGTGTTCAGTTCTCACTCACCACGGTAGCACTCAAAGCCCTGCCCGTGATCATTCTGGGAGGACTGACCTCGGTACCCGGTGCAATCATCGGTGGCTTGTTAATCGGTGTGGGAGAAAAGCTCTCCGAGGTCTATATCGGCCCCATGCTCGGCGGTGGGATCGAGATTTGGTTCTCTTATGTGTTGGCGCTTCTGGTCCTGCTGGTTCGACCGCAGGGATTGTTTGGCGAGAAGATCATTGATCGGGTCTAAGGGGGAGATATCGTGATCTACCGCGAGAACGGACAATTCAAAATCAATTACCGGTCGGATCAGCAGATCCTGCCCATTGCCCAGGATCGCTACTTCATGATGGGCCTGCTCTTGGTGGCGTATGTGGCGATACCACTGCTGATGAGTGACTACGCCATGAAGGCGATTCTGATCCCCTTCCTGATCCTGTCACTTGCTGCCATTGGCGTGAACATTCTCGTGGGCTACTGCGGGCAGATCTCACTGGGCTCGGGCGCATTTATGGCAGTCGGCGCCTACATGGCCTATAACGTGTTTGTGCGCATCGACGGCATGCCGCTGATTTTGGCACTGCTTTCGGGCGGATTTTTTGCAACGATCGTGGGCGTGATCTTTGGAATTCCCAGTCTTCGGGTAAAGGGTCTGTATCTTGCCGTCGCAACACTGGCAGCCCAATTCTTTTGCGATTGGGCATTCAGCCGCATCTCCTGGTTCACCAATGACAGTTCCAGCGGATCGGTTGCAGTGTCGGGCTTGAGCGTCCTCGGTTGGGACATCAGCACGCCAGTGGACAAATATCTTTTCTGTCTCACTTTTGTAGCGGTCTTCGCCCTGTTTGCAAAAAATCTGGTGCGCTCATCCATCGGCCGCCAGTGGATGGCGATCCGCGACATGGACGTGGCCGCCGCCGTGATCGGTATCCGCCCCGTCTATGCCAAGCTCAGTGCTTTCGCGGTGAGCTCATTTATTGTGGGGGTGGCCGGCGCCCTTTGGGGATTCGTGCACCTCGGTTCCTGGGAGCCACTTGCATTCTCAATTGACCGGTCCTTTCAACTGCTCTTCGTGGTGATCATCGGCGGTCTTGGCTCCATTATGGGCAGCTTCATGGGCGCTGGCTTTATCGTGATCCTGCCCGTTGTACTCAGCCAGCTGCTGCCCATGATGGGTGGCCTGTTCGGGCTGGAGGTCTCCATTGCAACCATCGCTCATGCGGAATACATGATTTTCGGCGCCCTGATCGTATGGTTTCTGATCGCGGAACCCCATGGATTGGCGAAGCTCTGGAGCATCGGCAAGCAGAAGCTCAGGCTATGGCCATTCCCCCACTGAACGCATCGGGTTACTCCGGATCGACTCAAAAAATATAACTTTTTACTGTGGGTTTACAGCCCTTTCCTAAGGAGGAGACAACGTGATCAAACATTCCAAAAAACTCGTCGCTGGAGCCGTTACGGCGCTTGCGATTGCCACGGCGGCTATACCGCTGACGGCTATGGCCCAGGCGAAAGTCCAGTTCTTTCCTAGCCTGACGGGCCGCACAGGACCCGTGGCACCAAATGCGACCCCATTCGCAAACGGCTACTGGGACTACATGAAGCTTGTCAATACACGTGGCGGCATCAATGGCGTGATGACACTTGTTGAAGAGTGCGAGACCGCCTATGCCACCGATCGTGGTGTGGAGTGCTACGAGCGGCTCAAGGGCAAGCATGGCGGTGCAACGGTCTTCCAGCCATTGTCCACGGGCATTACCTTTGCGCTCACAGAGAAAATTCCTAGTGACAAGATCCCCATGATCACATCGGGCTATGGCCGCAGTGACTCTGCAGACGGCATGATCTTTAAGTGGAACTTTCCCCTGATTGGCCACTACTGGGTTGCAGGCGATGCCGTGATTCAACATATCGGCAACAAATTCGGTGGCATGGCTAACCTGAAAGGCAAGAAGATCGCTGTCGGTTATCACGACAGTCCATTCGGCAAAGAACTTCTGCCGATCATGGAAGAGCGGGCCAAGCGTCATGGATTTACCCTGCAGCTTCTGCCGATTCCCGCACCCGGCGTTGAACAAAAAGCGATTTGGCTTCAGGTGCGTCAGCAGCGCCCCGACTACGTCGTGCTTCAGACCTGGGGCATCATGACCGCAACCGCCATTCGTGAGGCGATCGCAGTGGGCTACCCGATGGACAAGATCATCGGCACCTGGTGGTCAGGTGCTGAGCCGGATATCCGCGATATCGGTGCAGCAGCCCGCGGCTACAGCGCAGTGATGATGCAACATGGCTCTGAGAAAAATTCCGACGTGGTAAAGGAAATTCTCTCCCGCGTGCATGACAAAGGCCAGGGTACAGGTCCCCGTGCAGAGGTGGGCGATGTGTTGTACATGCGTGGTGTTGTCGGTGCGATGCTCGCTGTCGAGGGCGTATTCCGGGCGCAAGAGCGTTATGGCAAAGGCAAGGTCATGACCGGCGAGCAGGCACGCTGGGGCTATGAGAACCTCGATGTCACCCGTGCGCGGCTCGGACAGCTGGGCTTTACCGGGGTGCTGAGCCCGATTCAGACCTCTTGTTCTGACCACATGGGATCAGCCTGGGCGCGGATCCACACCTGGGATGGCGCAAAGTTCAACTGGTCGTCGGACTGGCTGCAGGCCGATGAAGGAATTATGCGTCCCATGGTGACCGCTTCCGCTGAACGCTATGCCAAGGAAAAGAAGATTACCCGGCGTACCGAGGCGGACTGCAAGTCCTAAGTTTGTACTCCTAACTCCAAGGATCACATGATGACAGCGGCCTCTCCAGTCCTCACCGTCAACGGCATTGAGGTCATCTACAACCATGTGATCCTTGTGCTCAAAGGGGTATCACTGGCCCTGAACAAGGGTGGCATCGTCGCCCTTCTGGGTGGCAACGGCGCAGGTAAGACCACCACCCTGCGCGCCGTGTCCAACCTGCTCAAAGGCGAGCGCGGTGAGGTTACCAAGGGCACTATCGAATACAAAGGCGAACGCATCGAGGCCCTCACCCCCGCGGACCTTGTCCGTCGGGGTGTGGTCCAAGTCATGGAGGGCCGTCATTGCTTTGCCCACCTCACGATCGAGGAAAACCTGCTGACAGGCGCCTATACGCGCAGCATGTCGAAAGGTGACATCGATGCCTCGTTGGATAAGGTCTATAACTATTTCCCGCGCTTGAAAACCCGCAGAGGTTCCCAGGCGGCCTATACCTCGGGTGGTGAACAACAGATGTGCGCGATTGGCCGGGCACTCATGGCCAACCCGGAAACGATTTTGCTGGATGAACCCTCCATGGGCTTAGCCCCCCAGATCGTAGAGGAAGTCTTTCACATTGTTCATGATCTGAATTCGCGTGAAGGCGTAAGTTTTTTACTGGCCGAACAAAACACCATGGTGGCCCTGCGCTTTGCACAATATGGCTACATCATGGAAAACGGCCGCATCGTGATGGATGGCACCGCAGAAGATCTGCGCAACAATGAAGACGTGAAAGAGTTTTATCTCGGCGTCTCTTCCAACGCGGAAAAAAGTTCCTTCCGACAAGTCAAATCTTATCGGCGTCGCAAACGCTGGCTGGCCTAGGCCCAAGCGCCCACCGGGCGTCCAATCACGCATGAATACACTCGATCCAAAAGAATGCCGCTCTGCCGGGCAACGCCAGGCAGAGTTGCTGGCACAACTCCAAGACATTGTTGCGCACGCCAAGTCCAAGGCGCCCTTCTATCAACAGGCACTCGCGGCCCACGAGCCGTCGGCATTTAAATCGCTCTCTGATCTGGCCAGTCTGCCGGTAACCCGCAAATCAACACTGGCAGGATTACAGGGTTCCGATCCACCTTTTGGTGGTTTCCTGGCCGCACCGTTTACACAGTTGCGCCGAGTCTTCCAATCGCCGGGGCCAATCTATGAGCCCCAGGGGCTTACTACTGATCACTTTGGCATGATCCGTGCGCTTCGCGCTGCAGGCTTTCAGGCGGGTGAATTGGTGCACAACAGCTTTTCCTATCATCTCTCGCCTGGCGCCTGGATCATCGAGGGTGGCCTGCATGCCCTGGGCTGCTGGGTGCTGCCCGCAGGTATCGGGCAGACTGAACAACAGGTGCAGGCCATTGCGCAACTCAAGCCTGCGGGTTACACCGGCACCCCAAGCTTTCTCAAGATCCTGATCGAGAAGGGCCAGGAGATGAATCTCTCCACGGCCAGCCTGCGTAAGGCCTTAGTCTCGGGCGAGGCACTCACGCCATCCACACGCCAGTGGCTTGCCGAACGCAACATCACGGTAAGCCAGGCCTATGCCACGGCCGATCTTGGATTGATCGCCTATGAGACCCCCGATCCCAGCCAAGGGCTGGTGGTGACCGAGGATGCGATTGTGGAAATTGTGGAGCCTGGTGGCAGCGCACCGATGCCTGCTGGTGAGGTCGGTGAAGTGGTGGTCACCACCTTTAATCGTGAATACCCGATGATCCGCTTTGCCACGGGTGATCTCTCCGCAATTGATGTGCCGTCATTGAACTCACCCACGCCCTGTGGCCGCACCAACATCCGCATCAAGGGCTGGTTGGGCCGCGCCGATCAGACCACCAAGGTGCGGGGCATGTTTGTGCATCCAGGCCAGATCGGCCAGATCACCAAGCACTTCCCGCAAATCACAAAAGCCCGCCTGGTGCTCACCGGCAACATCGGTGCCGACACCATGACCCTGCACTGCGAGTCTGCCGATGCAAGTGCTGCAGCAACCATCATGCGAGCGCTTGTGGATGCTGCCCGCGAAGTCACACGGTTGCGCTGTGAAGTGAAGTTCGTCGCACCCGGATCACTGCCTGAAGACGGCAAAGTGATCGAAGACGCGCGCAGCTACGCTTAGACCGCCTGACTGCCCCAGGGGCCCCAGCCACACGCGGCGCTTTCGGCGCCCTATGAAGCCTGTGCGGCCTGCCTCGCCAGCCATGCGCTGCCAGCCCGAGACTGACTGGGACGGCCCAGCACACGGGAAATTTCCGCGCCTGCTTGGGCCAACTGGGTGAGATCAATCCCTGTCTCGATGCCCAGACCCTGCATCAGAAACACGATATCTTCAGTAGCGACATTGCCCGATGCCCCTTGGGCATAAGGGCAGCCACCGAGGCCCGCGACCGAGCCATGAAAGATTGAAATCCCACACTGCAGTGCCGCCACGATGTTGGCGATCGCCTGGCCATAAGTGTCATGAAAGTGACCGCTAAACATCTGCGGTGAGTGGCGGGTAAAGATCCGTTCATAGACACGCTTCACGCGGCCCGCAGTGCCCACGCCAATGGTGTCGGCGATATCGATCTCGATGCATCCCAGATCGACCATGCGGTCCACCACCTCAGCGACTTTCTCAGGTGATATCTCGCCCTCATAGGGGCAGCCCAGGCAGCAGGAGATGCTCGCCCGCAGCCGCACACCATCGGCAATCGCTGCCTGTGCCACGGGTTGAAATCGTTCAATCGATTCGGCGATGCTGCAATTGATATTTTTCTGCGAGAAGGCCTCGGATGCTGCGCCGAAAATCACGACCTCATCCATTCCGGCCTCACGGGCTGATTCATAGCCCCTCATATTGGGCGTGAGTGCAGAATAGATCACGCCAGGCTTACGCTGCACTGACTGCATCACTGCAAGGCCGTCGGCCATCTGCGGCACCCACTTGGGCGACACAAAAGACACGGCCTCGATATTGGGCACGCCAGCCTGCTGCAGCCGATGGATGAGGGCCACCTTATCGGCCACCGACACCAGCTGCTTTTCATTTTGCAGTCCATCCCGCGGACTGACATCCACAATCTTGACGCTGGCGGGCATTGCGGAAGAAGTTACTGGCAAGGAAATGCTCCTGGGCGTGGATGGTTTGTTGATGAGAACAGAATGCTTTCGATCGTATCGGACTGCACTTGAGCTTTACTCATGCAGTCGTGCTGTTGGCAAGGGCCCGTGCGATCAGAATCTTTTGTACATCGCTCGTGCCTTCATAGATCTGACAGACCCGGACATCGCGGTAGTAGCGCTCAACCGGAAAGTCCTTCACAACGCCATAGCCGCCAAAAATTTGAATGGCCTCGGAACAGATCCGCTCTGCGATCTCACTGGCATAGAGCTTGGCCATTGCGGCTTCTTTCAGGCAAGGCTGGCCGGCATCTTTTAGGCTTGCCGCATGCCAGACCATTTGGCGTGCAGCCGCAAGCTGGGTGGCCATGTCCGCCAAACGAAACTGCACCGCCTGGTGTTGAAATATCGGCTGGCCGAAGGCCTCGCGCTCCTTGGCATACGCAAGGCTGGCCTCAAAGGCTGCGCGGGCCATGCCCAGGGATTGGGCTGCAATTCCAATACGCCCACCCTCCAGGCCAGAGAGCGCAATCTTGTAACCCTGGCCCTCTTCCCCGATGCGATAGGCGGCGGGAATACGGCAATTCTCGAAAATGATCTGGGCGGTATCGGAAGAATGCTGGCCGATTTTTTCCTCAAGCCGGGCGACCACATAGCCCGGCGTGTTGGTGGGCACGATAAATGCCGACATACGGACACTCGGTTTGCCGCTGCCGGTCACGGCAATCACGATGGCCACCTGGCCATTCTTGCCACTGGTAATGAACTGCTTCACGCCATTCAGGATGTAATGGTCACCATCGCGCTTAGCTGAGGTTTTGATCTCTGCGGCGTTTGATCCCGCCTGGGGCTCGGTCAGACAAAATGCCCCCAGCATCTCGCCCCGCGCCAGCGGTGTGAGCCAGTCCCGCTTCTGCGCTTCATTGCCAAAGGCCATCAGGATGCTGCAGACCGGACAGTTGTTGACTGAAATCGCTGTGCTGGTGCCACCATCGGCAGCGCCGATCTCTTCAAGAATCAGGGCCAAACAAACCGCATCCAATCCCGCGCCGCCATACTCCTGCGGGACCATCACCCCATAGCAGCCGAGTTCGGCCAGTTGACGATGAATTTCTTTGGGGAATGTCTGCTCCCGATCCCATTGGGCCGAGCGCGGTGCAATTTCATTGCGGCAGAAATCGGCCACCGCATCCCGCACCTGCTGCTGCTCATCACTCAGAATCATCCGCGTACTCCGAGGAAACTACAGAATCTCAATGCCAACGGCGGTTGCCTCGCCGCCACCAATGCACAGGCT
>VERJ01000019.1 GCA_018882795.1 Burkholderiaceae bacterium
CTGCGCTACTGTGAATCAATCAGCGCGACGAATCCTTGCGGCGAACAGCCGCTGCCCTCTTATGGCTGCTGCGATCTCGGGCCCATCATTCTTCCTGGTTTCGTGCGTCATGCCTTCGGCTTTCAGGGTGCGCCGGAGTTTGACTTTGATGCCTTTACTCGGGCCGTCAAGACCCAGGTCCGCATGCTCGATAACGTGCTCGATGTCACTTGGTGGCCCCTGCCCCAGCAACGCGAAGAGGCTGTGGCCAAACGACGTATTGGTGTCGGGTTTACTGGGCTGGGCAATACGCTCACCATGCTGGGACTGCGCTACGACCGCGAAGAGGGTCGCACCATGGCGGCGCAAATTGCGGAAAGCATGCGCAATGCCGCCTATGAGGCTTCGGTGGAATTGGCCCAGGAAAAGGGCGCCTTCCCGCTCTTTAATGCCGAGGGTTATCTGGCCGAGGGAACATTCGCCAGCCGACTGCCCGAGTCGCTCAAATCATCCATCCGCAAGCATGGCATTCGCAACAGCCACCTGCTCTCCATCGCACCCACTGGCACAGTGAGCCTGGCCTTTGCCGACAATGCCTCCAATGGCATCGAGCCGGCATTTTCCTGGACCTATCGCCGAAAGAAGCGCGAGGCCGATGGCTCCACCCGCGAATACACGGTCGAGGACCATGCCTGGCGCATCTACCATCTGCTGGGCGGCCATGCGGATCAGCTGCCCGAGAGTTTTGTCTCAGCACTCGATATGAGCGCCGAGGATCACATTGCCATGATGCGCAGCGTGCAGCCTTATGTGGACACGGCGATTTCCAAAACCGTCAATGTGCCTGCCGACTATCCCTATGAAGATTTCAAAAATCTTTATCTTCAGGCCTGGAAATACAGCCTGAAGGGCCTGGCCACCTATCGGCCCAATAACATCCTGGGCGCGGTGTTGGAAACCACACCCAAGCCAGAAGAAAAATCGGGCGAGCTACAAGAAGAATTACCGGTTGATCCCATGCGCACCGTGATTGAGAAACGGCCCAAGGGGGCGCTCTCTGCAGTGGCAGAGAAAATTGAATACTGGACCCAGGAGGGTCACAAGACCCTGTATCTCATCGTGTCGTTTTTGCCTATTCCCAATCCGAATGGCGAAGGCACCATTGATCGTGCAATTGAATTCTTCATGCCAGTGGGCCAGAGCGGCGAATCACAGCAGTGGACTACTTCCACCATGCGCATGCTCTCGCTTGCGGCACGCGGTGGATTTCTGGAGCGGGCCCTGCATGACATGCGCAAGGTCGCCTGGGATCGCGGTCCGGTGCGGCTAGGCACCCACAAGAAATCGGATGGCACGGCGGTGCCCATGTGGCACGACTCGGAAGTCGCAGCAATCGCCTACGCAATTCAAAACATCCTGGCGCAACGGGCACTACAGCGCAATCAACATGTAGTCCACCACCACACAGAACCGGTGCCTGCCGACAGCCCTGCGCCGATGGCGACTATGGCGGGTAAGAAGTGTCATGCCTGTGGTGCGCATGCAGTGATCCGCAAAGACGGCTGCGATTTCTGCAGCCAATGTGGGGAGCTGGGGGCCTGCGGCTAAAAGGAAAAAGCCAACTACACCACGGGAATATCTCAGGGAATACCGAGTAATTTGTGGCTCTGAAGACTCAGCCGCCACCGCGGGTGGGCTTTGCAGTATGCGATTGCCAGTTCGGTATTTCGCACGCGATCAGGTCCATCCATAGGCTGAATCAGGAAATGCTGAAACGCGTAATCCACAAATTGCTCGGGCATGGCCCCTGGCTGCGGATAGACCAACTTTAGTTCATGGCCTGATATAAGCACCAAGGGCGCCCCCGCTTTTGGGCTGACACAGATCCAATCAATGCCTGGAGGCGCAGACTGGGTGCCATTGGTCTCCACTGCGATCTCAAACCCGCATGCATGCAGCGCATCAACCAGTGCTGCATCCACCTGAAGCAGCGGTTCCCCGCCCGTGAGTACGACAAATTTTCGCCCCGACTCATTCTGGGGCCAGTGGGCATTGATGGCTGCGGCCAGCGCCTGCGCATCAGAAAACTTTCCACCGCCAGATCCATCGGTGCCAACGAAATCCGTATCGCAAAACCGACAGATCGCCTGCGCGCGATCACGCTCAAGTCCGCTCCAGAGGTTGCAGCCGGCAAAGCGGCAAAAGACCGCAGGCCTTCCGGCCTGAAGGCCCTCGCCCTGGAGGGTGTAGAACATTTCTTTGACGGAATAAGTCATTGAGAGACAGCTACCCGCTCAGATTGATAAGGCTGGTTCGTGATCACCCCAGGCCAGAACCACGCCACAGCCCGGGGTTTCCTCCAGATCAATGCGGTCCAGCTGGGGCAGAAGCGGCTGGACCTGGCGACGAATCCAGCGTGCAAATGCTGCGGAATCCGCATGGGCGAGTCCCGGCAATTCATGAATCGGATGATGATCGATTTTGTTGAAGATCGGATCAAAGCAGGCTTTGACATCGCCGTAATCCACGGTCCAACCCATCACCTGATCAAGCGGCGCATGCAGATGCAGCCGCAGCGTATAGGTGTGGCCATGAACACGGCGGCGGAGATCAGCCCCAGGGGCGTGAACCAACTGCACGGCACTATCCAAAGTGAACGCTTTCCAAATACGATAATGGCTGCCGTCAAAATGCGCGCCACTGCTTGCAGTCTCAAAGACCGTCACCCAGCGTAATTGCGGCAGCATGGATTTGATCCGATGCCATATCCAACTGGCAATCAACTCACTGGTAGGGTTGTGCAGTCCATCGATCTCATTGAGGCAGGCAAGATGCAGCTGCTGATGAATCGGCAGCCAAACTGCATCAAGCGCATCTAATTCCGAAGTCAGCGCCTGCTCTCCAAATCCGAGATGGGCATGCAGAATCACTTCAAATCCATGGCCATGCATCCTGCCGCACTTATGTCCCATAGGCACATGGGGCAGCCGATGGGCAGCCTCGAATCGGTAACGACGCCAAACAGTGGAATTGCCGTGATCATCAAGGTCCACACCACTATGGGCAGTGCTCTTCACACCGAGTTGCTGCAGACCCGCCAGAGCCAATCGTTGGTGCAGCCATCGGGCAAGCCGATCATCAGTAGGTTGGCTCAGCACATCATTCAGATAGGCGTAATCTAGGGGTGCCACTGCGGCCTGAAGCGCATTTCTGAGCTGATCCACACCGGCGCCAGGAAATTGCTCCCATCCGGCAGGCGGAGCGATTCGGGCGCGAAGCTGATAGCTGTGGCCATGCAGCTGATGCGCCCTGTAGCCCTCGGGCAGATGATCCAGTCGAACCGCAGACTCGAACCCCGCAACTGCGGACAACAAGAGATGTTCGTTCATCACACGAGGCGCACACTAAGTGCCCAGGAATTTCTGCACCAGCGGATCAACCACACCAGCTTCTTCGAATCCCTTGGCACGAAGCAGACAGGCATCACAGTGGCCGCAGGGCGCACCCGAGGGCAGCGGGTCATAGCAGCTGCTGGTCCCGGCGTAGTCCACGCCAAGCGATAGGCCCAGAGCAATGATCTGGGCCTTGGAAAGTGTCATGAGTGGTGCGTGAATCTGAAAGCCATCGCTGCCTTCGATGCCTGCCTTGGTGGCCACATTGGCAAGATGTACAAATGCCGAGATAAATTCAGGGCGGCAATCAGGATAGCCTGAGTAATCCATTGCGTTTACGCCAATAAAAATATCCCGGGCACCTAGGGTCTCGGCCCAGGCCAGTGCAAAGCTGAGAAAAATCGTGTTTCGCGCAGGCACATAAGTCACTGGAATGCCCGCTGGCATCTCCGCCACAGAGGCGGACTTGGGCACATCGATGTTATCCGTGAGCGCCGAGCCACCAAATTGGCGCAGATCGAAATCAATGGTCACATGCCGGGCGACCCCCATGCGCGATGCGATTGTCTTGGCACAGGCCAGCTCAGTCTCGTGCCGCTGCCCATATCTGAAACTCAGGGCATGACAGCGATAGCCCTGCCGCTGGGCATGGGCTAATACGGTGGTGGAGTCTAATCCACCACTAAAGAGCACGACTGCTGGTTTATCCGCCATGAGGCGGGAGTTTACTCAATCGCAGTGCGTTGGTAGTGGGCTCGGAAAGGCTGCAGGACCGCGGGGTCGATCGCGGAGGGGCTTGTGGGGGGCAGATGGAAATGACTGAACCCAAGCCTGAGCATGTGGTGCAGGAGCTCCTGGTTGATATCTCCAAGCGCGTGTAACTGTCCCGCATAGCCCAATTCCCGCAGGCGAATCGCCAGGGAATAAGCACGACCATCTGTGAATTTCCCAAATCGGATCCCCAGAGACCGCCTGTTGAGCGTTGCCTGGAGCTTCTCGTTCAGGTTCCCCGTCAGGCCGGAGGTAAGTTCGCCGAAAAATTCCGCGGGATCAAGAATCTCTTCTGGAAACAAGGCGTCCGACACGATTTTCCCTGTCACGTCATAAATGACCGGCGACAAAGCAAGTGCTTGGTCCAAGACCTCAAGTCCGGGCACTGCATTCATGCCGCATCCTTGATCTGACTCGAGACCGATAAGTGTTCACCCAGGGCAATCAATTTTCTCGTGCGCGCACCACTTCGGCAATAGGCAAGAATGGGCCTGGGGCTGCTGGTCAGCAGTGCCACCATCTGCAGGGCCTGCTGGTCAGTGTGGCCCGCGGGGGGCACTGGCAGATAGAACGCTTCAATGCCCTCCGCCCGACAGGCACGGGCAATATCGGCAAAAGAAGCCTGATCAGCATCAGCCTCTTCATCAGGCCGATTGCAGATGACAGACGCGAAGCCCAAGCGTTTTGCTTGAGCAATATGCGCAACCGAAAGATGACCCGCAACAGCCAGATCAGATTCAATCCACTCAAATCCAGAAATCAATGTCATGTGTCGGCCTGTGTCTTGAGCAATGCCTGATCAAACACGGTGGATGATCCAGGCGCATGACCATCCGCAGGCCGACGGACCCGATCTGCCGCCTGCGCGAAAACCTCTTTGCCGAGCCGCTCTACCGTCCTGCGAAATGGTTCTCCGGGAAGACGCAATTCAAGATAAAGGTCCAGAACTTCCTCTACAGCATCAGCAATCTCATCTTCCGCAAAGGCCTTGCCAATCACGGACCCCAGGGCGGCCGGCGCACCATGCCCCGAATGCCCGCCCAAAAGTAACTGGTAATACGCCGCGCCATCCTTATCAACACCCAGGATGCCGATGTGGCCAATATGATGATGACCACAGCTGTTCATGCAGCCGGAGATTCTTAAATCTAGGGGCCCAATGGATTCCTGGCGGTCCAGGCTCTCATAACGGGCGGCAATCTCCTGCGCAATTGGAATGGATCGGGCATTGGCCAAGGAGCAGTAATCACCACCTGGACAGGCGACCATATCCCCGATTAGCCCACCAACACTGCGATGCAGGCCGAGCGCGCGCAAGGCGAGAAAAAGCGCGGGCAGGTCCCGCTCCACCACCGCGGGCAGCACCAGGTCCTGGGCATGAGATACCCGCACGAAGCCCTGGCTGAACTGATCCGCAAGATCCGCAATCCGCTCCATTTCATCACTGGAAGCATCACCGGGCGCCCGCTGCCCCCCCTTGAGCGGAATCAGCACTGCCGCATAGCCTTTGTGTCGAATGGAGTGCCGATTGCGTTGCAGCCAACGACTCCACTCAGCGTGCAGGGCTACATCATCGCCAAACGGTTCAGAGGTCAGCGCTGCACCATGCAGCCAATCAGGCTCTTGAAACTGTGCACAGACGCGCTGCAGATCCTGTGAGGCGAGTTTGGCTGCGCCATCGCGCAGCGAAAGCCAAGCCTCTTCAACTAAATCACGGAAGGCATCGATGCCCAAAGTCTTCACCAGAATCTTGATTCGTGCCTTGGTGAGATTGTCACGACGACCCACCTCGTTATAGACCCGCATCACCGCGTGGGTGTAGCTAAGCAGATCGGACCAATGCAATTCCTCTTTCAATATCGGGCCCAGAATCGGTGTACGGCCGAGTCCACCACCCACCCGCACACGAAACACGGCCTCGGGATCAGCACGAACCACTTCAAAAGCAAGGTCATGGACCTGGGCCAGGGCCCGGTCCTCCGGCGTGCCGGTCAGGGCCACCTTGAATTTACGCGGCAGGAAAGAGAGCTCCGGATGAAAGGTGCTCCATTGACGCAAGAGCTCCGCATAAGGCCGGGGATCCAGTATTTCATCTTGCGCAATTCCGGCAAGCACATCACTGGTGATATTGCGCAGACAGTTGCCGCTTGACTGAATGCCATGCAGGCCAACCTCCGCCAAGTCGGCAAGTGCCCGTGGCGTATCGTCGACCGAGATCCAATTGAGCTGAAGGTTCTGCCGCGTAGTGAAGTGGCCATAGGCCCGGTCATACCGACGTGCAACAGCCGCCAGACCGCGGAGCTGATCGCTTCTTAACATGCCATAAGCAATTGCGATACGCAGCATCGGCGCGTGCCGCTGCAGATACAGGCCGTTCTGCAGCCGTAGGGGCCGCAAATGATCGTCGCTGAGCTGGCCTGAGCGATTGCGCTCGATCTGGCCTGCGAGCTGGGCAGCGCGGTCACGCAGCAACTGTGTATCAAGTGGGGTCGGTATATACATCGGTCAGGCAGATTGAAAGCCCCCCACGATAGCGATGCCCAGACCAATTCCAAAGCAAGAAAAACAGCATTGCTTTGCACGGAGATGAAAAAGCCCAGCAATCCCGGCACAACACTGATTTATTAAGCATTTTTTCTTTCTTGTGTTTGCGGCCGGCGCTGCTAACTTGACTGGTTTCAAGAAAGGATGCACTCAAGATGCAACGCTTAACGCTCAAACCATTTCTTTTTACCCTCGCCGCACTCCTTCTGATTGGCCAGAGCCTTGCTCCTTCCCAGGCCGGCGCACAGTCGGTCAACCTGCTCAATGTCTCCTATGACCCCACCCGGGAGCTCTATGTCGACTTCAATAAAGCCTTTGCCGAGCATTGGAAAAAGAAAACGGGCGAGTCTATCGCCATCCGGCAATCTCACGGAGGATCCGGCAAGCAGGCCCGCTCAGTCATTGATGGTCTGGAGGCGGATGTGGTCACACTTGCCCTGGCCTACGACGTCAACGAGCTGCACAGCACGGGCAAACTGATTCCTGCCGATTGGCAGAAACGCCTGCCGCACAACTCGGCACCCTACACTTCCACCATTGTGTTTCTGGTGCGTAAAGGCAACCCTAAATCCATTAAAGATTGGGGTGATCTTGCAAGACCAGGCGTGGAGGTGATCACGCCCAATCCAAAAACCTCCGGCGGCGCCCGATGGAACTATCTCGCAGCATGGGGATGGGCCCTGCGACAGCCAGGGGGTAACAATAGCTCAGCACAGGAATTTGTGAAGCGCCTGTATGCAAATGTGAAGGTGCTGGATTCTGGCGCCCGGGGTTCAACCACAACCTTCACGCAGCGGGGCGTTGGCGATGTCTTTATCTCCTGGGAAAACGAGGCCTTTCTGGCACGGAAGGAATTCGGCAGCGATAAATTCGAAATCGTCACCCCATCTCTCTCTATTCTGGCTGAACCCCCTGTCACGGTCGTGGACAAAGTGGCCGACAAACGTGGCACGCGCGCACTGGCCAATGCCTACCTGGAATATTTGTACACCCCTGAGGGTCAGCAGATCGCCGCCAAGCATTTCTACAGGCCGCGGGATGCCAAGGTTGCGGCTCAACACGCCAAGCAATTCGTATCGATTAAACTTTTCACCATTGATGAAGTCTTCGGCGGCTGGCAGAACGCCCAAAAGACCCATTTCGCCGATGGTGGCATCTTTGATCAAATCACGGTGAAGTAATTTTCATGACACCGACGCGATAAGGATAAGCACGTGAATTTTCAGCAATTAAGGATTGTGAAAGAAGCGGCCCGGCGGGACTTTAATCTCACCGAAGTCAGCAACGCGCTGTTCACGTCGCAGTCGGGGGTGAGCAAGCATATTCGCGATCTCGAGGACGAACTCGGGATCGAGATCTTTGTTCGCAAAGGAAAACGGCTCTTGGGCCTGACCGAACCCGGCAAGGAATTGCTCGCCCTGGTGGAGCGTGTGCTACTTGATACTCGCAACATCAAGGAACTGGCTGAGCGTTATCACAATGTTGATCATGGCCAGCTGACCATCGCCACCACCCACACCCAGGCCCGCTACGCGCTACCTAAGATTGTTACCGCATTTAAACAAGCCTATCCCAAGGTGCACCTCACCCTGCACCAGGGCAGTCCCAAGGAAATTGTTGAACTGTTGCGCGATGGCCAGGCCGACATCGGGATTGCAACCGAAACCATCAGCGATGTACCCGAGTTTGCGGCATTTCCCTTCTACTCCTGGTATCACACAGTGGTCGTGCCCAAGGGGCATCCGCTTGAAGATCTCAAAAAAATAACGCTTGAATCACTGATTGATTATCCGATCGTGACCTATCACGAGGGCTTCACAGGGCGCGGAAAGATCGATCAGACCTTTGCCGAGGCTGGCCTCTCCCCCGATATCGTGATGTCCGCGCTGGATGCGGATGTGATCAAGACCTATGTCGAGCTTGGGTTGGGCATTGGCATCATTGCCTCTATGGCCTACCAGCCCCAGCGGGATCAGAGCCTTCATCAAGTCGATATCAGCCACCTCTTCCCAGGTAACACGACTTACATTGCCCTTCGCAGGGGCCAATACCTGCGGGGCTATGTCCATCATTTTCTGCATCTGGCCTCGCCTGAGCTAACAGAGCAGCGCATTCGGGAGGCTACTGCGCCCATCCAAGAAGACAACACCCGGGATTAATCTTCGGCAGATATCGCCAAAAACCGAAAAAGCTTTTCACAATTTCTTTCTTTGGTTTAAACATCGGGCTGCCTATAGTCTGGTCGATGCCTGCCGCCGAAAACGTACCCCAACGCACTGCCAGCACCCTACTTACGCTGATTGACATGCGGCTTGGTGAGGCCTTTCAGCTCGGTCGTATGGCCATTGCCTTTAGCGGCCAGATGGAAGATACCCTGCTACTCTGGCGGGCAGCCAACTCCGGCAGGCCCTTTGCAGCATTTACGCTAGACACGGGAAAACTTCATCAGGAAACACGTGACTACACGGATACACTTGAAACAACACTTGGGTTTCGCATTCATCGGCTGACACCCGACCCCAGGGCCGTTGTGCTGCTAGAGCGTGAACTTGGTGCGACGGGTATCTATGAATCCGTATCGCATCGACAGCGCTGCTGCCAGACGCGCAAGGTGGAGCCCCTGAGGACATTTCTCACCGGATTTTCAGGATGGGTAACCGGCCAACGGCGTGAGCAATCCGCCACACGTCTTGCCCTGGCGCTGCGTGAGCAAGATGCCGCCTTCTCCCTCACCAAGTTCAATCCACTGGCGGACTTTTCCCTCAATGATGTGCGGACTGCATTGGATACACCTGGTGCACCGGCAATCCATCCGCTGCATCACCGTGGCTACCCATCCATTGGCTGCGATCCCTGCACACGGGCTATTCGACCGGGAGAGGACCTGAGGGCTGGACGCTGGTGGTGGGAGACCCGGGACACAAAGGAATGCGGTCTACATCAAACCACAATCACGACAGAACACTGACATGCATCAGACCACCACCAGAACATTAGATGCATTAATTGATGAGTCCATCTTCATCATCCGCGAAGCATCGGCCTGCGAGCGGCCAGCAATCTTATTTTCCGGGGGAAAAGACTCCGCCGTGGTGGCCTGGCTTGCCCGGCTGGCCTTCGCACCAGCGCCAGTGCCGTTCCCACTACTGCATGTTGATACGGGGCACAACTACCCCGAGGTCATTACTTTTCGCAACGACTTTGCCCAGGCTTACGGCTTTTCGCTGATCGTCAATCATATGGACAACAGCATCCAACGCGGCACAGTACAGCTATCGGGCCCACTGGCCAGTCGCAATGCAGCGCAGGCGGTCACCCTGCTGGAAGCCATTGAGGAACACCGCTTCGGTGCGCTGCTGGGCGGGGCCCGCCGAGATGAGGAAAAAGCCCGCGCGAAAGAGCGGATCTTTAGCCATCGCAATGCATTCGGGGTCTGGGACCCCAAGCAACAGCGTCCAGAGCTCTGGGATCTCTTTAACACGCATGCCGCGCAAGGCGATCATCTGCGGGTTTTTCCAATCAGCAACTGGACCGAGGTCGATGTCTGGGAATTTATTGCCAGCCGCAGTATCCCCCTACCCAGCCTCTACTATGCCCACCAGCGGCCAGTGGTTTCGCGTCAGGGGCTACTGATTCCGCAGACGCCACTCACGCCATTTCGTGATCATGAAACAGCATCACTCATGACCGTGCGCTTTCGGACCGTGGGGGACATGAGCTGCACCTGCCCCGTGGCCAGTGATGCTGCTAATGCCTGGCAGGTGCTCGAAGAAACACGGCATGCCGAGATCAGCGAACGCGGGGCAACACGCATGGATGATCAGGTCTCGGAGTTCGCGATGGAACAACGTAAACGTCAAGGGTATTTCTGATGAGCAGGATTCTCACCATCTCTACCGCAGGCAGTGTCGATGATGGCAAAAGCACGCTGCTGGGCCGACTGGTCCATGACACCCAGGGCCTGCTGTCGGATAACGCCGCAGCATTATCACAGGGCGAGGAAATCGACTTCTCCCGAGTCACGGATGGACTCGTGGCAGAACGCGAACAGGGCATCACCATCGATGTCGCCTGGCGCCATCTGGATCTGGGCCATCGACGCTATCTGCTGGCTGATGCGCCGGGCCACGAGCAATACACCCGCAATCTGGTCACCGCTGCAAGCCACGCGGATGCCCTAATCGTGCTGGTCGATCCAACCCGGCTTGACCTGAGCAATGCCCTGCCGAGCCTGCTAAAGCAGACCCATCGGCATGCGGCAATCGCCCACCTGCTGCGGGTTCCCCACGTGAGCTTTGTGATCAATAAGCTGGATTTGTTCGAAGACGCTGAACGTATTACGCAACAGGTCTCCCGATCACTCAACGCACTGATTACGCAAGTGGGACTTGATCAGACCTGTGTCGATATTGCGATCATCGCAGCAAGCGCACTCACCGGCGAAAACATCGCAGTACGCGGGCAGCGCCTGGACTGGTATCAGGGCCCCACCGTGCTGGAGTGGCTTGATCAGATTGCCGAACATCTCGAGCAGGGTGCCGAAGAGTCCCCGCTGGCCGTTCTGCCCGTACAGACAAGCCTGCGCACGCAGGGATCTGGCCTTGCACCCTTCCGTGGCATCGCCGGAAGGCTTGCCCAGGGCAGGCTTGCGGTCAATCAACGGGTGACGACATTGCCAGGACAGCAACAGGCTACGATTGTCTCTATCTGGCGTCATGGCGAAGAGGTCCAGCAGGCCTATGTATCCGAGAGCATCACGCTGGTACTGGATCGCGATCTAGACATCTCAAGAGGCGACTGGATTGTCGGCATGAGTAACGCTTCACAAAGCGAAACACTGAGTCCGATCACCACGATTCATGCAAGAGTCTGCTGGCTCTCGGAGCAGCCGGGTCCAATGGGCAGCCGTCTGATGCTGAAAATTGGCAGCCGGGAAATCCAGGCCCGCATTCAATCATCCCTGCGCCGCTTTGATCCTGAATCCCTGGATTTCACGGTAGCAGAGACCGGTCAAGGTGCGCTGTCGCTGCAGCTCAACGAAATTCACGATGTAGTGATCCAACTGGCTGAGCCGCTCTGGATTGAATCCGACAGCATTGCCATTGGCGTACTCAATCGCTTTCTGCTGATGCATACGGGCACCTGGGCCACCGTGGGCGCTGGCGTGATTCAGACCCAGGCCTTTTCCAACTAAACGAATAAGCTATGCAGAAATAATTAGTGGCGATTTGCTGCTATGCACAGCAGACTCCTGGGATCAAATTCAGGAGTCTGCACCATGAAATCACGCATCCGGTTCATCCATCTCCTTCTGGCGAGCCTGCTTTCTGCAACGGGTCTGCCAGCTCTGGCCGAGAGCGCCCTGCTGAACTCATCCTATGATGTCGCCCGGGAGTTCTACAAAGACTTCAATACGGCCTTTGTTGCCCATTACAAGAAAACCACGGGCAAAGACATCAAGATCGATCAGTCGCATGGTGGTTCAAGCGCCCAGGCGCGCGCAGTTGCCGATGGCTTAGATGCTGATGTTGTGACGATGAACACCACCACGGATATCGATTTCCTGGCTGAAAAAGGTGTGGTGGCCAAAGAGTGGGCCAAGCAGTTCCCCCATAATGCCGCGCCCACGACATCCACCATGCTATTCCTGGTGCGGCAGGGCAATCCAAAAAACATCCGGGACTGGGATGATTTGATCAAGCCCGGCGTACAGGTGATCGTGGTCAATCCCAAGACTGGTGGCAATGGCCGGATGGCCTATCTGGCGGCCTGGGGCTATATCCGAAGCAAAGGCGGTACCGATGCGCAGGCCGCGGACTTTGTCAGCAAACTCTATAAAAACGTGCCTATCCTTGCCCGCGGCGGTCGAGATGCCACCGGTATTTTTCTTCAGCGCAATATCGGCGATGTGTTGATCACGTTTGAGTCCGAAGTGATCTCAGTGGATCGTGAATTCGGCTCTGGAAAAGTAGATGCAATTCACCCATCGGCCAGCCTTTTGACCGAGAATCCGGTCGCGATCGTAGAGCGCACCGTCAAGAAAAAGGGCACCGCTGCGGAGGCCAAAGCCTATCTCAATTTCCTTTATTCAGATGAAGGCCAGGAAATCGCTGCACGCCACGGCATCCGTCCACGCTCTCAGGCCGTGCTGAAGAAATACGCGCAGACTTTCAAACCACTGAAGCTGTTCACGGTGAACGACTACTTCGGCTCCCTGGCCGATGCGCAGAAAGTTCACTTCAATGACGGCGGGCAATTCGACAAGCTCTACACACCGAGTGCCCCGCCCTCCGCTGCCAAATAATCGTCGGCTCTCGAACACTTCATCCCACAATTCATGAGCTCTTTGGCAGTTACTTCAGCCATCCCAACCACATCGGTCAAGCGCAGCAAGCGGCGCCCGCTGCCCGGATTCAATCTCACGCTGGGCTATACCCTGCTGTACCTGAGCGTGATTGTGCTGATCCCCATGTCCGCCCTGGTGTTTAAGACCCTGGATTTGACCCTGGCACAGTTCTGGAGCGCAGTCAGCGCACCACGCGTGCTGGCATCCTATCGGCTGACCTTTGGCGCATCGCTGCTGGCAGCCTTGGTCAATCTGATCTTTGGCCTGCTGATCGCCTGGGTGCTGGTGCGCTATCGCTTTCCAGGAAAGAAGATTCTCGATGCCCTGGTGGATCTGCCCTTTGCGCTGCCCACCGCTGTGGCAGGCATCGCGCTCACAGCCGTGCTCGCTGGAAACGGCTGGGTGGGCCAGTTCTTCGAGCCGCTGGGCATCAAGCTGGCCTTCACACCGATTGGGGTGGTGATCGCCTTAATTTTTATTGGCCTGCCGTTTGTTGTGCGGACCGTTCAGCCGGTGCTTGAAGATGCCGAAAAAGAACTGGAAGAGGCAGCCCGCTGCCTGGGCGCAACGCCTTATCAGGTATTTTACAAAGTGATCCTGCCCACCATCATGCCAGCCTTACTCACCGGCTTTGCACTCGCGTTTGCGCGGGCCATTGGCGAATATGGTTCGGTGATTTTTATCGCTGGCAATATGCCGATGGTCTCCGAGATCACGCCGCTGATCATCATTGGCAAGCTCGAGCAATACGACTACGCGGGCGCGACAGCAGTGGCCTGTGTGATGCTCGTGGTGTCATTCGTGTTGCTGTTGATTATCAATGGACTGCAGGCATGGCAGCGCCGTCGGATTGGTGCCTGACACCATGGCAGCGTTGAACCCGAACTCCCATGAACCGCGTTGGCTTCAGTTCACACTGATTGGACTGGCCATTGGTTTTCTTGGTCTGTTTCTGATTCTGCCGCTTGCGGCTGTGCTCACCGAAGCCCTGCGCAAGGGAGCCAATGCCTACTGGGCTGCACTGACCGAGCCCGATGCCTTCGCGGCGATTCGGCTGACCTTGATCACGGCCGCGATCTGTGTGCCCTTGAACCTGATCTTCGGGGTGGCGGCCGCCTGGGCGATTGCCAAATATGAGTTCAAAGGCAAGGCCTTTCTCACCACCCTCATTGACCTGCCGTTCTCGGTTTCTCCCGTAGTGGCTGGCCTGATATACGTACTGGTTTTTGGCGCCCAGGGCTGGTTCGGGCCATGGCTGGCAGCCCACGATATCAAGATTGTTTTCGCAGTCCCAGGCATTGTGCTTGCAACCGTATTTGTGACCTTCCCCTTTATCGCACGGGAATTGATTCCGCTGATGCAGGCCCAGGGCAGCGAAGAGGAACAGGCTGCCATCGTATTGGGCGCAACTGGCTGGCAGACCTTCTGGAAGGTAACCCTGCCGAATATCAAGTGGGGTCTGTTGTATGGCGTGATTTTGTGTAATGCCCGGGCGATGGGCGAGTTCGGCGCAGTGTCGGTGGTCTCGGGACACATCCGCGGTCAGACCAATACCCTGCCGCTGCATGTCGAAGTGATCTATAACGAATATCAATCTGCCGCGGCATTTTCTGCAGCATCACTGCTGGCCCTGCTGGCGCTGGTCACCCTTGTCATTAAAACAGTCGTGGAGATTCGCCACCGTCGCGAGGTAGAACGCTTAGCAACTCTCTCTCCTGAGCCACCGCGGCTCGTCACTGCCAATGCCCACTAACCCCGCACCGACAACACCATGAGCATCACGATTCGACAAGTTTCAAAACACTTCGGCAGCTTTCATGCTTTGAACAACATCAGTCTGGAAATTGAGTCCGGAGAGCTCGTGGCCCTGCTGGGCCCCTCCGGCTGCGGCAAAACCACCCTGCTGCGCATTATTGCGGGGCTGGAATCCGCCGATCAGGGTGTCATTACATTTTCAGGAGAAGACATCACACACATTGATGTCCGCAAGCGTAATGTTGGTTTTGTCTTTCAACACTATGCCCTGTTTCGCCACATGACGGTCTTTGAAAATGTGGCCTTCGGTATGCGTGTCAAACCCAAAAAGATCCGCGCACCTGAAGCGACCATCAAACAAAAAGTTCATGAATTACTTGAGCTGGTGCAACTGGATTGGCTGGCCGACCGCTATCCATGGCAGCTCTCGGGTGGGCAACGCCAGCGCATTGCACTGGCACGGGCACTGGCAGTGGAGCCTAAGGTACTCTTGCTTGATGAGCCCTTCGGCGCGCTGGATGCCAAGGTGCGAAAAGAACTACGTCGCTGGCTGCGTCGGCTGCACGACGAGCTACATGTCACCAGTATCTTTGTCACCCACGATCAAGAAGAAGCCCTGGAGGTTGCGGATCGTGTGGTACTGATGAATGGCGGTGTGATCGAACAGGTAGGCTCTCCCCAGAGTGTCTGGGAGCATCCAGCAAGCCCCTTTGTTTATGGGTTCCTGGGTGATGTGAATCAGTTCGAAGCAGAGGCACGACGCGGCGAAGTCGCCTTCGAGGGTGTCACAATAAGCAGCCCGGAGCATGCGGATATTGCCCTCGCGAAAGCCAGGGCCTATGTGCGCCCCTACGATTTCGAAGTCATCCGCTACTCACCGCAGATTTCAGGCATCCCCGTTCGGCTTGATCGCGCCATTGTCTTCGGGCCGATTGCACGGCTGGAGCTCAATATCATCCGCTCCGAATCAGCCTCTGAAGGCCGTGCATTGGATGTACAAATGCCGTCCGAGCAGTTCGCCAGCCTGGACATCAAGGCTGGAGATCAGCTGGTGTTGCGGCCCACACGGGCTAAGGTGTTTATCGAGGGCCAGCGTCTAACGCGATAAAATCACGGCCAGTTTCTTTCACACAAAGAGTGCTGGCCATGACAATGACCCCGAGGGCCGACAAGGATCGTGCGCCATCGATTTTTATCTCGCACGGATCACCCATGTTCGCGTTGGAGCCCGGGCGCCTTGGGCCGCAGCTCACCGCCCTGGGTCAGTCGCTGGGCAATATTTCTGCCGCGATGGTGGTGTCTCCTCACTGGCAAACCGTCGGTCCGCTTCGGCTCACACACAACGCGGCACCTGAAACCATTCATGACTTTGGCGGATTCCCTGCGCCGCTCTATGCATTGCGCTATCCCTCAAAGGGCGCACCAGAATCGGCTGAACGGACCGCCGAACTGCTGAAGACAGCAGGACTGCCTGTTGGCCTTGACGATCGTCGTGGTCTTGATCATGGAGCCTGGGTGCCGCTCATGCACCTCTTCCCCAAGGCAGACATTCCAGTGTTTCAGCTCTCCATGCCGCTTGATCTGACCGCCACTGCTGCATTTGCGCTGGGATCTCTGCTCGCCGAACTCAGAAATGAGGGCATTCTCATCATTGGGTCGGGTAGCCTCACCCACAATCTCTATGAGCTCCAGCGCACCGATCCAAAAACCGTGCCCTATGTCGGTGAATTCGCCAACTGGGTGAATCAAATCGTACTCAATGGATCCCATCAGGAGCTGATCAATTACCGTGCAATCGCACCACACGCAGTCCGGGCCCACCCCACCGAGGAACACTTCCTGCCACTCCTGGTGGCCATGGGCGCCGGTATGCCAGATCACGCAAGGCTGATGGAAGGTGGTATCGAATATGGCGTACTCTCAATGAATTCCTATATTTGGCAGTAAGCTTTCCACGATCATGAGCCCGGAAATCCTGCAAGTCGGCCGACTCTCTCCAGGTGGCGAGGCAAAAATTCATGCCGCCTTCAATGTCAGCCTGTTGGCTGATCAACACAACCAGGAAACCTTCCTGAAGACCGATGGCCATCGCTTCCACGGCCTGATCACCATTGCACCGCTGGGCGCATCCCAGGCCCTGATGTCGCGGCTACCCAATCTGAAAGTGATCGCCTGCCGTGGTATTGGCTTAGAGAAAATCGACTTCAATTACACCCGTACCCACGGCATTGCTGTTTCCTGGACACCCGATGTGCTCACCGACTGCGTGGCAGATATCGGTATGGGACTCATCATTGATACGGCGCGTGGTATCAGTGCTTCTGATCGGCATGTACGGGCTGGCCTATGGCCCAAGGGTGTATTTCCACTTGCCACCAAAGTCAGTGGGAAAAAACTGGGCATCCTGGGCCTAGGGAAAATCGGTCAGGCCATCGGCCGGCGTGCTGCAGGCTTTGGAATGGAAATCCGCTATCACAATCGCAATCGTTTGATCGGCTGCCCCTACGCCTATGAGCCCTCGGCCGAATCCCTTGCGGCCTGGTGTGATTTTCTGATGGTGGCAGTCTCTGGTGGAGCCCACACCCGGCACCTGGTCAATCGGCAAGTGCTGACCGCACTTGGACCGAAGGGCTTTGTATTCAATGTGGCACGGGGCTCAGTGATCGACGAGGCAGCGCTCATCGAGGCACTGCAATCAAAAACAATCGCCGGTGCGGGCCTGGATGTCTACGAAAACGAGCCCCATGTGCCCAAGGCCCTGCAGGGGCTGGACAACGTGGTCATTGCACCCCATATCGGCAGCGGCACCCACGAGACTCGGGCCGCCATGGAGGGGCTCGTGCTGGAAAACCTTCAATCATTTTTCTCCACTGGAAAATTGGTCACACCGGCCAGCAAGGATTGATCTTGCCAACGCAGGCCTGCCTCCTGCTTTAGTATGGCCGCTGAACAAAAGGAATGCGAATGAACGATGTGGGCCTGATCGATGCTTTTCTGCACCTAGACCGCCACCTTCCAGCTTTTGCGCAGGAGTGGGGCGTATGGATCTATGCTGCTTTGTTTCTGATTATCTTTGTCGAAACGGGGCTGGTGATCATGCCTTTTTTGCCCGGCGATTCACTGCTTTTCGTTGCCGGCGCTGTCGCTGCCGTCGGCGGCATGCAGCTCGAAGTCCTGCTGGTGCTGCTGACAATTGCCGCTATTTCGGGCGACACGGTCAATTACGCGATTGGTCGCCGCATTGGCCCCCGCGTATTTTCATGGGAGCACTCCCGCTGGTTTAATCGTGCGGCCTTTGATCGGACACATGCTTTTTATGAACGCCATGGCCCACTCACCATCGTGGTGGCACGATTTCTACCGTTTCTGCGCACCTTCGCGCCTTTCGTGGGTGGAATCGCCGAGATGCACTACCCGAAATTTCTCACCTACAACGTTCTGGGCGGTGTGCTCTGGGTAGGCAGTCTCACTACCTTGGGCTATCTAATTGGTGAAATGCCCTGGGTAAAACAGAATTTCTCACTCGTGACACTGGCCATGATCATCATTCCAGGCTTGCCTGCGGTGTGGGTGGCGATCAGCGCCTGGCTCAGAAAAGCCAAATAGTTTCAGTGCCGATCAGTGGCCTGGGTCTTCCCATCCGGTCAACATGGCCCGCAGCTGCGCAGAGGGCGTGGGTCCGGTGGTAATCAGGTAGAGATGCACAACCAGAAAAATCAGCATGGCGAATGCTGCAGCCGTATGCACCACTGCCACCACCTCTAGGCTGAGCACCCCAGCAATCCCCATCTCCGCCCAGAATGGCCGCACCAGGGCCAGCAGGCCCGAAATCCAGATCACAGGAGACACCACCGTGAGCAGCAAGAGATAGGTCATACGCTGCAGTGGATTATGTTTACGCTCCGCCGTCTTGCGATAAGGGTTTGGCGCATTCATGAAAATACCATGGGAGTAGTACATGATCATGGCGTCGAATTTCTTGAATGTAGGTTTGTACTGCCGCCACTCACCCGTGGTGAGGTGCCAAAACAGGGTAAAGATCCACAGCACGATCAGCAACATGGCTGCGCTCGAATGAAGCCGCACCGCGGCTTCATAGCCCAGCCAGGCGACAACACCATGAATCTCAAAACCAGTGATCAGCATAAAAATAATCAATACGGCTTGAGCCCAATGCCAGAAGCGCTCATACCGTTTATACAAATAGATTTTGCCTTCGGTGGCTGATGCGTTTGTGGTGTCGCTCATCGCGGTGCTCAATCCGTTTTTCTTCTTGCGGTCACTACCCGACCGACTGCGTGCACGGCAATCCCAGCGATCGCAGCGATCAAGGCGATCCAGCCCAGCCGATCTACCCAGGGCTGACGATCACGGCCAGGAATGTAGATGCCACCGATGGACTGCAATCGGCCACCGGGTGCGTGACACTCAATACAAGTCACGCTTTTTTCCTTCGGTGCAATCATATGCGTGATCGGCCAGACCATCTCGCTTTTCACAAACCCATATTGGCCACTGAAGGGCAGGCCTGTGGCTTCGGCGCCTGCACGCAGGGCCTTGGGCCAATCAAAGTTGATCCAATAGGCGCTCTCCGGATTCATGGCCACATTCGGGACCAGCAGGGTCTTATGGACTTTGTCATAAGGCTGCCGACCAGAAAAACGCTTGATCGGCCAGATGCGCGCTGCAGGATCTTTTGCATCCCCAAAAAACTGATTGATCAGCACAAGCGATTCCGGATCGATTTTGTCTTGTGTGGTGACATAACCGACCTTGCCATTGAACCACACATAATCCGGCACCACGTTCTCAGCAAAAGAAAACGTACCTTTCTTGCTGTCATAGATCACATGGCCCTTGCTGTCGGTTTCAACAAACGGTTTTCCCTCAGCATCAAGACGGCCAGCCTGGGACCAATCCCAGCTCATTTTGGTGGCCACACCACCCCGGGCAAATGTTGGGATGTGGCAGGTCTGGCAGGCAATTTTGCTGGTATGACTGTTAAGGAGTTGCATCGACAGCAAGGGCTCCCGATGCGGCTTATCACCATGACAGGACTGGCAGGACGCGGCATTGCGCAGGGGGCTGTGTTGGCCCCGCATGATCGGCCCACGGGGATCCGAGGCCGTCATCTTGATTCGGCTCCCGGCAATCTCGTGGCCATTGGACTCATGGCAGGTACTGCAGGTGAAGGCCGCGCCTTTTTTAGAGCGGCCGGCCATATGGACATCCAGATTTCGATCCGCCTTGACCAGAGATGAGTCCAAGTCACCATGCTTGACCCCATCGCCACCGCCGCCATAAAAGTGGCATGTGCCGCAGGTCTTGATGCTGGTTGGGCCCACGGCCCGGGCAATAATTGCAAGATCCGTGGGGCCAATGAACTTGCCTGATCCCGGCGGAAATTCACGGCGCTCCACCGCTACCTCGCCTGCCAATCCCGGGATTTTCTTATAGCCCCCCTGCTGATGACACACGAGGCAATCGACACGGGACTCCGCTTTGAAATCAAACGTCTTGTCTTTCCATCCATATCCGATGTGACAGGACTGGCAGAGGGCCTCGTTAGACTGATTTCCCAGGCAGAAATTGTTCACCATAGTGCGCTTGCCCAGGGTCTTGCCATCCTGTGGATTGACATACTCCCAGGTCCAATGCCGGGTGTTCATCACCTGCAATGAGGCCTCGGTATGACAAGACAGGCATGCCTTGGTCACCTCCTGACCCGAGGCAAAAGGACCCTTCAATTCGTTGAATTTGCTGTGATCCGCAGTGGAGGGCCGATCATCAGCGGCCCCACGGGCAGCCCATGTGGCCGAGAGAAACCCATAACCAGCCACGATCACGGCAGCCGTCAGAAAAAATCGTCGCAAAGAAGACTGGCGAGGAAACGTCATGGTGCCAGTCTAGGCGCCTCATCGGGCGATTAGTTTGACGCACCTCAAAGCGGGGGCGCTTGGCATCACATCCACCCTACCCGGTAGAACACCGCATGGTGATCTGCCAGAGAGCAGGCTAGAGTGGTGCACTGCGGCCTGAAAGTGTTCAGCCCGTAACTTCCCCCAATCCCTAACCCGAGCGTTCCATGACACAGAAAATCAGGGTGGGTGATATTGACGTCACCTACAAGTTAGAAGGCCCTGCAGGCAGACCCATCGTGCTGATGAGCAACAGTCTGATGTCGGATCACAGCATGTGGGATCCGACTGTACCGGCCCTGCTCAAGCACTACCAGGTGCTGCGCTATGACACGCGCGGCCATGGCCAGACCAGCGTCACGCCGGGGCCCTACAGCATTGCACAGCTCGCCGATGATGCAGTGGGCCTGATGGATGCCCTTGGTGTTGCAGCGGCCCATATCATGGGACTCTCCATGGGGGGCATGATCGCCCAGCAGATCGGTGCCCGCTATCCAGATCGCGCGCTGTCTCTACTGCTGTGCGATACCGCAAGTGAAATGCCTCCCCGCAGCATGTGGGAGGAGCGGCTGGCGATCGCCCGAAAAGACGGCATCCCCGGCCTGATCGACAGCACGATAAAACGCTGGTTCACAGCACCCTTTATTGAGCGGGCGCCGCAGGCGATCGGCAAAGTACGCGCCATGATTCTGAGCACACCGCTCGAGGGTTATATCAACTGCGCCTGTGCTGTGCGCGACATGGCACAGACCACCATGCTGCTTAAAATCAAGGCGCCCACGCTGATCATGACCGGCCGCCAAGACCCCGCATGCACAGTCGATCAGTCCATGGTCCTGCACCGCATGATCAACACCTCCAAGATGGTGGTGATTGAAGATGCAGCCCATCTCTCCAACATCGAGCAGCCCAACATCTTCAACCGGGAGATCTGCGATTTTCTGGATGTGGTCAGCGGTTAATTCCCAAAAAAAACGCCGGCCTCAAGCCGGCGCACGCCAAAATCACGCGCCTCGGATTATTTCGTGTTCAGCTGAGTCCAGCCTTTTTTAGCAAGACAATTGTTGCGGGCCTCGATGTACTTCAGGCTCAGGACATTGCCAAAGGAGAATGCCTCATCTTCGCATTGGGTCTTATCGCGGTAAAAATCAGCTTCTGAAGCACCTGCCTTGGAAAACTTGTGCTCTGGCACACTCGCACAAGCTGTGAGCGTCAGTGCCACACCCAACCCAACCAAGGTTTTCATCATCTCAAACACTCCTTTTTAGTAAACCGATCGCAAACAATGTGAAAGCGTTAACCCATCTGCATCACAAAATAGAGACTGATGACAGGAAACAGGAGCAGTAACACCATACGCACCAGATCAGCAGCCAAGAAGGGAAATATGCCCCGGTAAGTATCCACAATCGGCACATCCGGCGCCAGGTTGTTTACCACATACACATTTAGCCCAATTGGTGGCGCTATCAATCCAATGCCCACAGTCACCAACACCAGTATGCCAAACCAGATCGCTTTAAGGTCGGGTGGCAGACCAAAGAGATCAAGGCCCATGACCGCCGGAAAGATCACCGGTATGGTGAGCAGCAGCATGGAAAGCTCATCCATGACACATCCCAGCAGAATGTAGAAGACCAGAATCGCCAGAATGATTGCCACCGCTGGAACATCCAGGGTGGTCATCCAATTGGCCACATGAGCAGGCATCTGCGTGAGAGCCAAGGTGGCATTCATCATGTCAGCGCCCAGGAAGATCATGAAGACCATGGCCGAGGTTTCAGCCGTGCCCGCCAAGGCGGATTTCAGGCGATCACGCGTTAACTCCCGCTTGGCCAGGCCCGCCACAAAGGTACAAATCGCGCCAATCGCGGCACCCTCAGTCGGCGAGAAGATGCCGCCATAAATCCCGCCAAAGACCACGAGGAAAATAGTGATCACCGGCCAAATCGCGGCAAGGCTACGCCCGCGCTGAGCCCAGGAGGCCTTTTCCTGGCAGGTCGCGAGTGCAGGATTGAGCTTGGTCACAATCGCAATCACCAGGATATAGCTGAGCATCGCAAAAATTCCGGGCAACATCGCCGCCGCAAAAAGCTTCGCAATGTTTTGCTCGGTGAGAATTGCATACACCACCAAGGGCACCGACGGCGGAATCAGAATACCCAAGGTGCCGCCGGCAGCCAGCGTGGCGGTCGACAACCGGCCCTGATAACCATGGCCACGCATCTGGGGATACGCCACCTGTGTGATCGTGGCCGAAGTGGCAACCGACGAACCACACACTGCACCAAAGGCGCCTGCACTCAGGATGGATGCCATGGCCAGGCCGCCGCGGATATGGCCCACCAGGGCCGAGGCCGCGCGAAACAGATCACGGCTCAGCCCGCCCTGAGTGGCAAATTGGCCCATCAGCAAAAACAATGGGATGACACTGAGGTCGTATACCGTGAGCCTTGCAACCGCACTGCCCTTGAGCAGATTCTGCAGGTTTGGCCAATCCGACATGGCCACATAGCCAATGGCACCGGGGATAAACATCGCCGCCGCAATGGGGATGCGAATCGCCATCAAGGCCAGCATAACGGCAAACATCAGCAGGCCAACCGTCATGCCAAAGGTCATGCCGAGGCCCCCGCGGAAGAGTTTTCCGGGCCGTGCAGCGGTCGGCCCATGGCAAGCCGCACCGCCTGCATCAATGCGATCACACCTGCGAATGCAAGACCGGGCGCTAACGAGGCATAACTCCACCACATCGGCAGGTCTAGAATCATGGTGGCTTCAAATGCTTCCCTGACCGAGATTGCGCCAATCGAAGTGCGCCACGAGAGCAGTCCATACATGGCTGCCAGAAGCAACATACCCAACGCATCCAGTCGACGCACTGCCGACTGGGCCATCCGCTGCGTAAAAAAATCCACCATGATGTTGGCGCCCCGATACTGGCACAGGGGCAGACAGAGGGAAATCGACAGGCCAACAGCAAATTGCATGATTTCCACATCGCCCGGAATCGGCTGAAAAAACAAGGCCCGGCCGAGCACACTCACGGTGGTGATGACGCCCGCCACAAAGGCCACGAGGGCACCGACGATCGCGGTGACCATGGCAATGCGGCCAATGATGTTCATCTGCGGTTTTCCGAGTTGGTCCCGGCGAGACACCAGGACCAACTCAGCTCAGAGATACTCGTGTGCGTGATGGGTTTACTTCTGACGATACTTCGCCAGAGAGCCCGTGGCATCTTGCAGCAAGGTTTTACCCGGCATGCCACGCTTGTCGATCTCGGCGACCCATTCATCCTTGATGCTGGCCGATGCCGCCAGCCAGCGGTCTGTCTCCTCAGGGGAGAGCACCAGACGCACATTACCCCTGGCCTCGGCCAATTTGCGGCCAGCGGCCTGGCTCTCATCCCAAATCTTGCCAATCTGACGCGAGAGTTGGGCGCCGCTATTGCGATCAATCACCGCCTTCAGGTCTGCAGGCAGGCTGTTGTACTTGGCCTGATTCATCCCCATGATAAAGACCGCGCTGTAGAGCGCAGGACGGGACGGATGGGTCTCGGTATGAAACTTTGTCATTTCATGCAGCTTGAATGCAGGAATCACTTCCCAGGGCAGTACATAGCCATCGATCGTGCCTTTCGACAGAGAGTCCGCCACCGAACTGACCGGCATGCCGACAGGCGTGGCACCGAGCTTAGCGAGCAATTTGTTGGTCTGGCGTGTGGGGGCCCGCATCTTCAGTCCTTTGAAATCATCCAGGGACTTGATCTGTTTGTTGGCGGTGTGCACATAGCCTTCATCGTGAATCCAGATGGCAAGCACCTTGGTGCCCGGGAATTCTTTGGTGGCATGCTTTTGCAGATAGTCCCAGGCGGCCTGGGCTCCGACCTCTGCCGAGTTGGTCATAAACGGCAGCTCGAAGACCTCCACCATAGGAAACCGTCCGGCGGTGTAGCCCGGCAGGGTCACCACCACATCATCCACACCATCTTTCACACGATCCACCAGCTGAGGCGGCGTGCCTCCACCTGACATCGCATGCAGGATTTGGCATTTCATCTTGCCCTTAGACTCGGTCTCTACCTTGGCGCACCAGGGGCCAATCACCTGTGTGGGGGCCATGGCGGTGCCGGGCCAGAAATGGTGGACCTTCAGTGTGACTTCCTGCGCAGAGACGCTTGTGGACAGCGCCACCAGGCCAAGGCCTCCCACGCAGCGTCGAATGAACGATTGAAGCTTCATATTGCAGTCTCCTTGATAATTGTTATAGGCCCTAGTATGCCGATTTTCCGGCATCCCGGAACCGCCTCCTAGTGCTTTCCCTCAAACATCCAGCCCAGCGGCAGATGCTGAAAAAACTATCCGCCGCAGACGGCCGGAAGGATTACTGGGGCTTAAAGCCACTGGCCGAAATGATTTTTGCCCAGGCCTGGGTATAGGACTGGACACGATTTGAGAACTGGGCCTGATTCATAAACTGAACCACCAGGCCAATATCAGTCATTTGCGCCGCCAGCTTCGGTTCGGCAATCGCCTGCTGCACTGCTCTGCCGATCTGATCAATCGCCGCCTGTGGTGTGCCTGCCGGCGCAAACAAACCGTAATAGGGCATGTCTTCAAAACCATCCAAACCGTATTCAGCAAAGGTAGGCACATTGGGCAGTGCCACCTGCCGGTTCTTGCCCAGCACCGCCAGGATTCTGACTTTTCCGGCCTTGTGATATTCGATCAAGTCCTGGACTGAGCCCACACCCGCAGGAATTTGATTGCCCACCATGTCGGCCATCATCGGGGCGCTACCCCGATAGGCCGCCGACTGCAGATCTACCTTGTAGCGATCCGCCAAGACCTTGACCAGGAATTCCGGCGTTGATGCTGGCGCAGGAATACCCACTGTGGATTTTCCGCCGCCAGTCTTTTTCACCCAATCAAGGTACTCAGGAAAAGTCTTCACGGGTACGGCGGCCGACACACCAAAGGCGTTCACAAAGGAAGCGAAACCAACAACAGGAACAAAATCCTTAAACGGATCAAAACCCGGATTCTTCACCAGCATAGGAAGAATCGAGATCGAATGATCGTGCGATAGAAACAAGGTGTTGCCATCCGGGGCAGCCGCCTTCAAGGCCTGGGCGGCCAGCTGGCCACCGGCACCCGGCTTGTTCTCGACCACCACGGGATACCCCAACCGCTCACGCAGACGATCCCCAATCAGGCGCGCGACCGCATCGGTACCGCCACCCGGCGGAAATCCAACGATGATGCGCAGCCGTTGCTCAGCAAAGGCTTGGGGCAACGTGAGCGCCACACCAAGGCCCGAGGCCAGGCCAATGGATTGTTTGATAAACACGCGGCGGCCAGTCGCCGCCAATTTGTAATCGTGCTGTGCTGACATCTGGACTCCCTGAGAAACGTTAAGCGATTTATATTAAAACACGCGTGCCCAACTCGATTACCTGATTGGTCGGAATGTTGAAATACGACACGACGCTGCCCGCATTGCGCGACATTGAAGCAAAGATCTCTTCACGCCATTTCGGCATGCCCCCACCTGTCGAAGGCACGACCGTTTCACGGCTCAAGAAATAAGATGTCGCAAACAAATCAATCTCCAGGCCATGCCATTCACGGGCATACTCCAGGGCATTGGGCACATCAGGGGTATCTTTGAAGCCAAACGTAATGCTGATCTCGGAGAAGTTCTCTGCGATGGGCGTGATCCGGATACGCTCATGAAAGGGCACCCAGGGCCGCTGCTCGTATCGCACAGTCAAAATCAGGTTCTGCCGATGCATCACCATATTGTGTTTAATGTTGTGCATCAGTGCCTGCGGCGCGGTCGTGGGATCCGAGACAAGGTAAATCGCTGTGCGATCAATCACTGGCAGGCCCGCATCGCGTATCTGCTCAAGGAAGAGTCGCAAATCAGGATCGCCTTCCCGTATCTTTTTCACCAAGAGCTCCCGGCCGCGCTTCCAGGTCATCATCAAGAGCAGCACGAACAAGCCAAGGGTGAGCGGAAACCATCCCCCATGGAAAATTTTCGATAAGCAGCCAGCGACCAGCATCGCATCCAGCGAAAAGAAAAATGCGGTGGAGGCCAGGGTGAGGGCCAGGCCATAGCGCCAGCTCATTCGCACCACAAAAAATGTCAGCAGCGTGGAGCACATCATGGTCATGGTCACAGACACGCCGTAGGCATGGGCCAGGGCACTGGATGACCCGAACGCGGTGGTCACCACCAACACCGACACCAGCAACAAGCCATTCACAAATGGCACATAGATCTGGCCAGCCTCTTTGGCCGAGGTGTAAACGATCCGCATGCGTGGCAAGAAGCCCAGCTGAATGGCCTGCTGGGTCGCAGAATAAGCGCCGGAGATGGTGGCCTGTGATGCAATCACCGTGGCCAGAGTGGCCAGGGCCACTGCAGGGATCAGCAGAGCATCCGGAAAAGACAGAAAAAATGGATTCTCTGTGGCCTGTGGCTGCCGCATCAGCAATGCCCCCTGGCCCAGATAATTCAGAATCAATGCGGGATAGGCCACCAGTAGCCAAGCCAGCCGAATTGCACGGCGGCCAAAGTGGCCCATATCGGCATACAGCGCCTCCACGCCGGTGACTGCCAACACCAACGCTCCAATCACCAGGAGCACCTTGGGGCCGCGCTCGAGTAAAAAGAAATAAGCATGCTGCGGATCCAGGGCCACAAGAATTCCGGGGGATTGCACGAGTTGGTAAAACCCAATCACCCCAATCACTACAAACCACAGCAAAATGACTGGCCCAAAAAAACGGCCCACCAGGGCCGTACCGTATTTTTGAATGGCAAACAGCAGCACCAGAATTACCAGCGCAATCGGCATGACCAGTGGCGCAAAAGCAGGCTCAATCACCTCCAGCCCCTCCACTGCGCTCAGCACCGAGATGGCTGGCGTAAGAATGCTCTCACCAAAAAATAGGCAGGCGCCAAAACAACCGACCACGAACACCAGGGCCTGCAGCCGGGGAGAATCCTTCACTGCAGCACTGGCCAGTGCCAGCAGGGCCATGATGCCGCCCTCCCCGCGGTTGTCTGCCCGCAAAATCAGGAACACATATTTAATCGACACCACCAGGGTGAGCAGCCAGATGATGGCTGACACCGCACCGATCACATGATCGGGTGTCGGCGTCACACCGGTGGAGGGATTAAAGGTTTCTTTCAGCGCATACAGCGGACTGGTGCCGATGTCGCCATAAACGACACCCAGTGCGCCAAGCATCAGGGCAGCAAGCCCTGACTGCTGGTGCGAGGATTGGGAGGCGCTCACAAAAAAGAGTCAAGGCATCAGATGCCAGCACGATACCCCCATGCGCCGGGAAACTCAATCTTCCAGCAGGCTTCTCAACATCCAAGCAGTTTTCTCGTGCACATCAATACGCTGGGTGAGCAAGTCGGCCGTAGGCTGGTCATCGGCTTTATCCACCACCGGAAAGAGCTTGCGGGCGGTTTTGGCGGTGGCCTCCTGGGCCTTTACCAGAGCCTGCACCATCTTGGTGGCGGTGAGCCGACCCTGAGGCTCCGGAATCGAGGACAGCTTCACGAACTCCCGATAAGTGCCAGGTGCAGGGTGACCCAGCGCACGAATACGCTCGGCGATGATGTCCAGCGCACCCCACTGCTCGGTGTATTGGGCCATGAACATCGTGTGCAGAGTATTGAACTGCGGTCCCGTCACGTTCCAATGAAAGTTGTGGGTCATCAGATACAGGGTGTAGCTGTCGGCCAGTAAGGCTGAGAGGCCCGCAGCAATCTTTTTGCGGTCGGCATCCGAGATGCCGATATCAATGGCCATGGGCTGGACGCTACTGCGGCCGGCCTTAACTCGGGCTTTCGCATTCATAAGTCACTCCTTCAGAAAAAAGATCGCGAATGGACTGAATTTTCAATCCGATCAACTGGTCTGTCCAACAGATTGTTTGGATTCAGTGCATCGAAAAAATCGATGATCAAGCCAGTCCGATCCTGGATCGCAGGGCTTCGGGAATGGGCCTGGATTTGCCCGTGGCAACATCAATCCAGACCACTTTGGCGGCACCCTCTGCATAGAGACGATCATCCCCCACCACGCGCATCTCATAGTGGGTCACCACGCTGCTACGCCCAAGGCTGCCCGCGTACATCCGTACCTCTACGGTACTCGGGTAGGTGACGGGAATCAAAAAGCTGCAGCTCGCATTCACGATCACGGGCGCCTCGGCCTGGCCAATGCCGAGTTTCATTCCAATCTGCTCCAGCCACTCACAGCGGCACTGCTCGGCATAGCGGAAATAGATGGTGTTGTTGACATGCTCATAGGCATCCATATCGCCCCAACGCACGGGGATCATGGACACATGGACCAGTTTTTTCTCACTCATTTGCGTCACCTCTTTTCTTGCACTCTGAGACCTGGATTTAGTTCACCAGATCCGATTGAAAAATCAATCCTGCATGCTCACGTAGCGCATGAAACTGAATCTGCGGCCAGCGTTCCATCACCACATCCAACTCGGAGCGATGGGCTGTCAGCAGCACGGGTGCACCCACCACATCCTCCGCGGTACGATGGCTGTTTTCCTCCAGAAACTGGGTCAGTTTTTTCGGATCTTCCGAAGTGACCCAGCGGGCCACATTAAAACGCGATCCTAAGAGCCGTACCTCAGCGCCATATTCGGTCTTCAGTCGATGGGCCACCACTTCGAACTGCAACTGGCCCACGGCGCCCAGCAACATCGCACCACCCGCATGGGGCCGAAAGACCTGGATCGCGCCTTCTTCACCCAGCTGCATCAGGCCTGTACGCAGCTGCTTGTTTTTCATGGGGTCGGCAGTCTCAACCATGCGAAACATCTCGGGCGCAAAAAACGGCAAGCCCCTGAACTGCAGGGTCTCGCCCTCGGTAAGGGTATCGCCTAGCCGCAGCAGGCCGTGATTGGGCAGGCCAATGATGTCACCCGCAAAGGCCTCGTCCAAAATATCCCGACGCTGGGAGAGAAACGACAGGGCGTTGTTGGTACGGATCTCCTTGCCGTTGCGGCATATTTTCAGCTTCATGCCGCGCTCAAATCGGCCGGAGCAAATCCGCAAAAATGCAACACGGTCCCGATGGGCCGGATCCATATTGGCCTGCACCTTAAAGACCACGGCCGCAAACTTGGATTCATCGGGATGCACGCTGCGCTGTACAGCCTCCCGCGGGCCCGGCGCTGGCGCCAGCTGGGCCAGGGCATCCAGCACCTCCTGCACACCAAAATTATTGATCGCAGAACCAAAGAAGACCGGTGACTGCCGACCAGCAAGAAATTCACCCCGATCAAAGCTAGGCATCGCACCCTGAACCAGCTCGACTTCGGCCAATGCCTCCTGCAGATCTGGGCCGAGACGGGCAACGAGCCCAGGGTCATCCAAAGATGCTGTGCTCGCGGAAGCCGAATCAATCCGATCCTCGCCCCCGCGGAAAAGCCGCATCTGCGACAGAGCAATATCAATCACACCCGCAAATGATTTCCCCATGCCCACGGGCCAGGTGAAGGGCACCACCGGCATGCCGAGGGCCGCCTCGATTTCATCCATCAGATCGAGCGGTTTTTTCACCTCACGGTCTAACTTATTGATGAACGTAATGAGCGGCGTGTTGCGGGCCCGGCAGACCTCGATCAGACGGCGGGTCTGGGGCTCGACACCATTGGCCGCGTCGATCACCATGAGCGCCGAATCCACTGCAGTCAACACACGATAAGTGTCTTCAGAAAAATCCTGGTGACCAGGTGTATCCAACAGATTGATCACGCAGTCCCGATATTCCATCTGCATGACGGAGCTGGCCACCGAGATGCCGCGCTGCTTTTCGATCTCCATCCAGTCGGAGGTGGCGTGACGGCTGGCCTTGCGGGCCTTTACACTGCCTGCGATCTGAATCGCACCGGCATAGAGCAGCAGCTTTTCTGTGAGCGTAGTCTTGCCCGCATCCGGGTGGGAAATGATGGCAAAGCTTCTTCGTCGAGAGACTTCCTGGCCCCCCGAAAATCCGTCACTCACAGTCTATTCCCCGGTTTTTCTAAACCGGGAGTGTACTGAATTCACCCCTCAATTCGATGGGGGCGGTGTCTTACAGGTCTTAAACCCAAATAGCGTGTACGCAGGACAGCTACCCAGGGCCGCTGTAATCACGGGCACCACACCAATATAGGCCCAGGGCCCAAGGGCGCCCACTGCGGCCGACGCGATCAAGGCCAGGCCAAGACCCAATCGTGATGCACGGTCCACACCGCCCATATTTTTTTCTAGCATGCTGCATTCTCCTGAAATATTCACTTAAGTGCATATTATCAAGGAGGGCCACCGCTCGGTCTACACTTCGTTGATGTCTATCAAATTTCTGTCCGTTTTCGCCATCAGTCTGGGCGCGAGCCTTGGGGCCTTGGCACGCTGGCAGCTTTCTGAACACCTCAACCACCGGCTGGCCCATCTCCCGCTGGGCACGCTCGTCGCGAACTGGGTCGGCGCCTACGTCATTGGGCTCGCAGTGGCGTATTTCAGCGACAGTCCAAAAATCTCTGATGAATTTCGACTATTTTTAATTACGGGCTTGCTGGGCGGCCTGACGACCTTCTCAGCATTTTCCGCGGAAGTGACAGCACTGATACAGCAGGGCCGCTGGCTGTGGGTCAGCACCGGAATTGTTGCGCATGTTGCAGGATCAATTCTACTCACCTTGCTGGGCATCACAACCTATAGCCTGATGCGCTAAATTAGAGGTCAGACTGCATTTTTTGGAGTGCGTACGTATGTCAATGGATTACAAAGAAGGGGAATACGCGCTATCGCTCGGCGCCTATGCCCAAGCCTTCGAAACATTTTTTGATATCGAAAAAGATCAGCAGGAGCCCACGTTCATCAAGTGTTGCCAGATGGTGCTGGCCAACCAGGTTGCGGAATCGGAAATCACTGATCTTAAAGAGCACCTGGAGCGGGAGATGCGCCGTAACAATGTCCGCGCCACCTATAACTACGGTCTGATCATGGCGCACCTGGGCCACCCCGCAAAAGCCCAGGAAATTCTGAATCAGGCCGTCTTGCTTGGTCTGCCTGAGGCCAAATCGGCGCTCACCAAGCTGCTGCTCACCGGCAGCTGCCGCTAGACTCTTCCGATTGACCACATCCGAAAAAGTTCGCATCTCCAAACTGCTGGCCGATCGCGGACTGTGTTCGCGACGCGAGGCGGATCGCTACATTGAACAGGGCCTGGTGCTGGTCGATGGCAAAGTGGTCAGCGAATTAGGATCACGGGCCTACCCTCATCAGAAGATTGAGCTGGCCCGGGATGCGCAGGCCCAACAACAAAGCAAACTCACCATCGTTCTGAATAAGCCCATCGGCATCGTGTCGCATGAAGATGATGATCGACGCTACACCCCGGCAATCCGCCTGATTACCCAAGACACGCTCTGGCATCACGCCAGCACCAAGGCGGCCATCACAAAACTGCCTGCACGGCTAAACACCCGGGGGCTGGCGCCTGCAGGCCGACTGGATATCGATTCCACTGGCATGCTGGTCTTGACGCAGGATGGCCGCATTGCACGGCTATTGATTGGAGAAGACTCGCCAATTGAAAAAGAATATCTTGTTCGGGTAGAAGGCGCTTTATCCGCGCAGGGCCTAAAACTGCTGAATCACGGATTAAGCCTCGACGGGCAGGCCCTTCGGCCCGCCAAGGTCTCATGGCAAAACGAGCAGCAGCTACGATTCGTGCTGCGAGAAGGCAAAAAACGTCAGATACGCCGCATGTGTGAGCTGGTGGGACTCAAGGTCATTGGACTAAAACGAATTCGGATCGGTAAGATTGTGCTCGGCCAATTGCCTCTAGGACAGTGGCGGCCGCTGGGCGAATATGAGCGTTTCTAAAACGGCTTTCTTTGTGACTTCAATCGGGGAGGATTGACATGAACATCATTAAAGCAGGCCTCGCGGCCATTTCCCTTGGATTTTCTATCGCCGCAACGGCAAATGACAGCATCAAAGTGGTTTACCACGTGAATGAAGGCGTACAACAGGCAAGCCGGGCGATCGGGAACATTCGCAATCACCTGAACGCCGATCCGAAGGCCAAGATCGTTGTGGTAACCCATGGACCTGGAATTGATTTCCTGCTTGAAGGTGCAGAAAACATGGCTGGCACCAAATTCACGGGCGCGATCGCGGAACTTGTTGGTCGCGGGGTTGAATTTAGAGTCTGCAACAACACGCTCGTCTCCCGGAAAATCAACAAAGACCAAGTGATCCAGGAGGCGAAGGTGGTGCCCTCGGGCGTTGCCGAGGTCGCCAACCTTCAAGCCAAAGAAAAGTTCGTTTACCTGCGCCCTTAGGCGACCGGCTCGGTCTCACACACAGGCTCTGGGGTACGGATCAGGTAGTCAAAGGCACTCAGCGCCGCCTTTGCACCTTCGCCTGCAGCAATCACGATCTGCTTGTAAGGCACGGTCGTGACATCGCCTGCGGCAAACACACCGGGCAGGCTTGTCTGGCCTTTCGCATCCACCACGATCTCGCCATGGGGGCTTAGATCAAGCGTGCCCTTGAGCCACTCGGTGTTCGGCACAAGCCCGATCTGCACAAAGATGCCTTCCACAGCAACGCGCGTTTCCTCGCCCGATACCCGATCACGGTAGTGCAGCGCGCTAACGCGTCCGTTTTCACCCGTGATGGCTGTGGTCTGGGCATTGGTGATGATGGTCACATTGGATAGGCTCTTCAATTTCGCTACCAGCACCGCATCGGCTTTCAACTGATCCGCAAATTCAATCAGGGTGACATGGGCCACGATGCCTGCAAGATCAATCGCTGCCTCAACACCCGAATTGCCGCCTCCAATCACCGCGGTGCGCTTGCCCTTGAACAGTGGACCATCGCAGTGGGGACAGTAGGCCACACCTTTGTTTTTGTACTCCTGTTCACCCGGCACGTTCACATTGCGCCAGCGTGCCCCTGTCGTGACGATAACACTACGCGAGGACAGCACAGCGCCGTTGTCGAGCTCAACCTGAATCAGTCCCCCAGGCACTGCCGCGGGCACAATCTTCTTGGCCCGCTGAAGATTCATTACATCGACATCGTAGGCACGCACATGGGACTCCAGTGCAGCAGAAAATTTGGGTCCATCAGTTTCCAGCACGGAGATGTAATTCTCAATACCCAGAGTGTCATTGGTCTGGCCACCCATACGCTCTGCTGCAATACCCGTGCGAATGCCTTTGCGTGCCGCATAAACCGCCGCCGCCGCACCTGCGGGACCACCGCCCACCACCAATACATCAAATGCGTCTTTGGCATTGAGCTTGGCAGCATCGCGGGCTGCGCTTCCAGTATCCACTTTGGCAAGAATCTCTTCCACGCCCATACGGCCCGATCCAAACATCTGACCGTTCATGAAGACCATAGGCACCGCCATGATGTTGCGGGCGTTCACCTCGTCCTGGAAGAGTGCGCCATCAACCACAGTAACTGAAATAGCCGAATTGGTGATCGCCATCAGACTCAGGGCCTGCACCACTTCGGGACAGTTATGGCAAGACAACGACATAAACACTTCGAAGTCCATCGGCCCCGACAGGCCGCGAATATTCTCCAGCACCGAGGCCTCGACCTTTGGCGGGTGGCCACCCGCCCAGAGCAAGGCCAACACCAGCGAGCTGAATTCATGGCCCAGGGGCACTGCCGCGAATCGGAGGTCCATTGCAGAACCACTGCGGCGGATACGGAACGATGGCCTGCGGGAATCCGCACCCTCGACCGACAGTTGCACCTTTTCCGACATTCCAGCAATGGTCTCTAGCAAAGCACGGAGTTCGCCCGCTGCCTGCGAGTCATCCAGCGATGCTTCGATCTCAATCGGCAGGGTGATGCGCTGCATATAAGCCTGCAACTGGGTTTTGAGTTCCTGGGTCAACATGTCGGGTTCCTTTCTGATTCTTACTGCCTCCCGGAGTCATCCCCCGGGAGGTACACACTTGATACAACAACCACGCGGTGTCTTAGATCTTTCCAACCAGATCCAAAGAGGGTGCGAGGGTCTCTGCGCCCGGGGTCCACTTCGCGGGGCAGACCTCACCGGGGTGGGCAGCCACATACTGGGCAGCCTGCACCTTGCGCAGCAGCTCCTTGGCGTCTCGGCCAATGCCGTTGTCATGGATTTCACACAGCTTGATCACGCCTTCGGGGTTGATCACGAACGTGCCGCGCAGGGCCAGGCCCTCTTCCTCGATCATCACGTCGAAGTTACGGGTGATCGCACCGGTGGGGTCACCGATCATTGGATAGCGGATCTTGTTGATGGTCTCGGAGGTGTCGTGCCAGGCCTTGTGGGTGAAATGGGTGTCAGTGGAGACGCCATAGATTTCCACGCCCAGGGCCTTGAAGGTGTCGTAGTGATCGGCCAGATCGCCCAGCTCCGTGGGGCAGACAAAGGTGAAGTCGGCGGGATAGAAAAACACGACTGACCACTTGCCCTTAAGGCTATCCTGGGTCACGGGAACAAACTTGCCATTGTGATAAGCAGTAGCCGAGAAGGGCTTGATTTGTGTATTGATGAGCGACATGAACATTCTCCTGAAAATGGATGAGGGTTAGCTGATCGGCGATCACGACCGTGCGATCGACAAGGCGCAGTTTGGGGGTGGGCTTGTCATCAGTCCAACAAATAATTACGATTCTACTTATCGAATAAATCGATGAAGGAATGCCTATGGCCGCCCTGCCCTCCCTACGCCAGCTGCGCTACCTGACCGCACTCGCCGATACCTTGAACTTCACCCGGGCTGCAGAGGCCTGCTTTGTCAGCCAATCCACCCTCAGCGCCGGACTAAAGGAATTGGAGTCCACACTCGGGCTGCAGCTGGTGGAGCGTGATCGACAGAATGTCGCCTTCACACCGGCAGGCGAAGGGGTGCTGGCCAGGGCCCGTGAACTGCTGTCATCAGCAGAAGACCTCGTGGCACTCGCCAGGACCAGTGGTGCGCCTATGCAGGGCACGATTCGACTGGGCGTGATCCCGACCATTGCACCCTTCCTGCTGCCCAAGCTGATCCCGGCCTTCCGGGAAAAGTATCCGCAGCTGAAATTTGCGCTACGCGAAGACCTCTCCGCCAGCCTACTGGACCGACTGCGTGCACGTCAGCTCGATATGGCCATCATCGCCCTGCCTTATGAGACGGAGGGACTCATGGTCAGGCCACTGTTTGATGATGAGTTCTGGCTGGTAGCGCTCAAGGACGACCCGGCTGTACGCGGCAAACGCGTGAGTCTTCCCGCCAAAGTCGCGGATCGTCTCTTGCTGCTTGAAGAAGGCCACTGCCTGCGGGAACACAGCCTTCAGGCCTGCAAGCGCTCCGAGATTGCGAGCGCCGACAGTATCGAGGCCACCAGCCTGCTCACCCTGATTCAGATGGTCGAATCCGGCATGGGCATCGGACTCATCCCAGAGATGGCCATGCGCGCAGGATTGCTCAATGGCTCGGCCCTGATTGGCAGGCCTCTGGAATCCCCAGCGCCCAAGCGCACCATCGCCCTGGTGGCACGCCCATCCACCCCCCATATTCGTGAATTCGAATTGATCGCAGAGGGCATGGTCACGCAGCACCGCGCGGCGGGCTTGGCAGTAACAAGCGCCCTACATCGTCGAAAATCAGCCCGTACCTGATCGCCGCGCGCGCTGCCGATGATGGTGCAGAATCAACCACAGGCCTGAGGCAATGATTACGGCCATGCCCAGCAGGGCCCAGCCATCGGGCAGCTGACGAAACAGCAGCCAGCCAAAGCCGATTGCCCAAACCATCTGCATGTAAACAAATGGCGTGAGCGAGGCTGGTGAGGCCCGATAAAACGCCAATACAAAAAGTAAATGACCGAGCCCACCCAGTAGGCCCACCCCACAGAGCTGAATCACTGTCCAAACATCGGGCATTTCCGGAAATCCAGCGAACAGAAACCAGACTGTGAAGCCTGCAGCACCAACCAGACCACTGTAGAAAAATGTCGTGAATGGGCTGTCTTGCGTGAGCTTTCGGGTGAGGAGCTGATAGACCGCATTGACCGCTGCCATGCCACCAATCAGCAGGGCGCCAAAATGAAAGATCTCCGTGCCGGGGCGCACAATCAGCAAAATTCCGGAAAAACCAATGGCCGCAACGGCCCAATCACTTCTTGCCACCCGCTCGCCCAGCATGGGGCCCGACAGTATTGCCACCCAGATCGGTGCTGTGAACGCGATTGCCGAGGCCTCGGCCAGCGGCAGGAACTGCACACCGCCAAAAAACAGTAGGCTGGTACAGACCAGAAGGGTCGAGCGCAGCAGTTGGAGTTTGGGTTTCGATGTTTTCCAAAACCGCGGCCCAGCATAGTGAAACGAGAGCGGCAAAGAGAACAGCACCTGGCCCATATAGCGCGCCCAGATCAGAAGCGCCAGGCCGGTCTGCGACATCACCACCTTGCCCAATGCATCCAGGGAACTTAGGCAGAAACCACCCGCAATGAACAGGGCCAAGGCAAAACGCATCACCGCATCCTAATAGTGAACCGCCGATGTCGCGGCAGTTACATCTTTGAGGGCAACCAGGTGATGGTTTGCGGGAAATAATAGAAAATCAGGACGGCGGCGGTCATCAAGAAAAACATCGGCATCGACACGCGTGCGATATAGCCCAGGGGCTTTTTGGTCATGCCCTGCAGCACAAAAAGATTGAACCCCACCGGCGGTGTGATCTGGGCCATCTCCACAACCAGCACCAGAAAGATGCCAAACCAAATCAGATCGATACCCGCACCGGTGATGGTGGGCAGAATCACGCCCATGGTGAGCACGATCATGGAAATGCCATCCAAGAAGCAACCCAGCACAATGTAGAACACCATGATGACCATGATCAACTCGAACTGAGAAAGCCCGAGTGTCGCAATCCACTCTGCGAGATGCCGTGGCAGGCCGATATATCCCATGGAAAGGGTGAGAAACGCCGCGCCAGCAAGAATGAAAGCGATCATGCAGTAGAGTCGGGTGGCGCCCATGAAGGCCTCCGACAGGGTCCTCCAGTTCAGCGCGCCTTGGGCAGCTGACAGTATTAAGGCGCCCACCACACCAACAC
>VERJ01000056.1 GCA_018882795.1 Burkholderiaceae bacterium
TTCAATAGCCGGGCAAGCGTCTGGGCCAGCAGGGTCTTACCCGATCCGGTGGGCCCAATCAGCAGGATATTGCTCTTGGCAAGCTCGATATCGGTTTTGGGATCCGCCTTGCCATCGCCCCGATGACGCAGGCGCTTGTAGTGGTTGTATACCGCGACCGAGAGAATGCGCTTGGCATTGGACTGGCCAATGACATACTGATCTAGTCGGCTCGCGATTTCCTGTGGGGTGGGCAGACCGTCCTTGGCGGACTCGGGCTCTGCGGCCTGTTCATCACGGATGATGTCATTGCACAGATCAATGCATTCATCGCAGATGAACACTGAAGGCCCAGCGATGAGCTTTTTAACCTCGTGCTGACTCTTGCCGCAGAAAGAGCAATACAGGAGTTTTTCGCTAGACCCTTTTTTTTCAGCCATCAGCGCCCTCGCGATGCGTCAGCACCTTATCGACGATGCCATACTGTAACGCATCTTCCGCAGACATAAAGTTGTCACGATCGGTATCCCGGGCGATGGTCTCTAGGGTCTGGCCGGTCCGCTCCGAAAGGATGCGATTGAGCTTATCCCGCAGCGCAAGAATTTCGCGTGCATGGATCTCGATATCCGAGGCCTGACCCTGAACGCCGCCCAGCGGCTGATGAATCATGACCCGACTGTTGGGCAGGGTGAAACGTTTGCCTTTTGCACCCGCCGCCAGCAGAAACGCACCCATGCTGGCTGCCATGCCCACGCACAGCGTACTGACGTCGGGTTTGATGAACTGCATGGTGTCGAAAATGGCCAGGCCAGAGGAAACCGAGCCACCGGGAGAGTTGATGTAGAGAGAAATATCCTTATCGGGATTTTCCGACTCAAGAAAAAGCAGCTGCGCGATCACCAGGTTGGCCGACTGATCGTTGACCGGGCCGACCATGAACACCACGCGCTCTTTCAGCAATCGGGAATAGATGTCATAGGCCCGCTCACCGCGGCCCGACTGCTCAATCACCATCGGCACAAGGCCAAGACCACGAGGCGACTCGGCAGTAGCCTGCGACTCCAAAGCACCCCGCTGCCCTGCCCCAAATTCAAATGGATTCATGCGATTCATTTCCTTTTTCAAACCTGTCCAGCATCAGCCATGAGGGCCTCGACGGTCACCGCGTTTTCAACCACCTTGGCCTGGGAGAGTGCCCAGTTCACCACGTTGTCTTCGATCACAACGGCCTCGGATTCCGCACGCTGCTTGGGCTGACTCATGAACCAGTTCACAAAGGCCGAAGGGTTTTCATAGGCTGAGGCCAATTCCTCTACAAAGGCTCTGATCTGTGCCTCAGTTGGCCGAAGATCCTTGGCCTTGACGATCTCACCGACCAGCAATCCAAGCTTGACCCGCTTCACGGCCCGCTCAGTAAATAAGTCCGCAGGGATCGGCACATCTTTTACATTCATGCCGCGGGCAGCCATATCTTCACGCGTGGAGTCTGCCATGCGCTGTGCCTCATCCTGCACGAGAGACTTGGGGACATCGAAGGTGGCCCATCGATCCAAGGCCTCCATCACAGCGTTTTTGGTTTTGGATTTGCAGCGACTGGCCACTTCTCGGGCGAGATTTTTGCGCACATCCTCCCTGAGCTGACCGAGGTCGCCGGATTCAATCCCCATGGATTTGGCAAAGGCCTCATCCAGTGCAGGCAGTCGCGGCTCACCCACCGATCGAACTTTGATCTTGAAGGATGCGAGTTTTCCCGCCACATCCTTGCCGTGGTAGTCGTCGGGGAATTTAAGTGGGAAGGTTTTGGTCTCGCCTGACTTCATGTTGGTGGCGGCCTCATCGAACTCTTTGAGCATGCTGCCATCACCGAGCACGAAGGCGTAGTTTTCAGAGGAGCCACCGGTGAAGGCCACGCCATCAATTTCACCAGTAAAATCCACCACCACGCGATCGCCCTTCTGGGAGGCACGGGTCACTTCATCAAACACAGTGCGCTGCTTGCGCAGTGTGTCGATAGTCCGATCCAGATCGGCCTCGGTGATCTCGCAGCTCACCCTGCTGATCTCAACACCAGAGAGATCTGGGCAGGCCACCTCCGGATAGACCTCGACGACCGCCTCGAATTTCAGGACTGGGTCAGCCTCGGACTCCCGCGCAACCGGCGCGATCTCTGGCGGCCCCGCCACACGCAGCTTCTGCTCTACCACCGCATTGCCATAGGCCCGGCTCACGACATCGCCAATCGCCTCGGATTGGGCCTGAGCGCCATAAGTCTGGGCTACCACCTTCATGGGCACCTTGCCAGGACGAAAGCCAGGCATCTTGACAGTCTTGCTGATGCGTTGAAGGCGTTTCTGCGCCTCCTGCTCGACCTCGGCCATTGAGACCGAGAGTTGAAAACGGCGCTCCAGCGGATTGGACGTTGCGACAGTGGTTGAGCTCATAAGCAGTTTTTACGTTAAAAAGCGCACCCCAGGGTGCGCAGTGATCAAAGGGGTCGGATGGTGCGAAGGGCGGGACTCGAACCCGCACACCTTGCGGCGTCAGGACCTAAACCTGGTGCGTCTACCAATTTCGCCACCTTCGCCTGTGCGCCCGACGCTAAGCCCTCATTGTACTTAGAATCCCGCGATGGACCCGGACCACCTCGGCCGCGCTTTTCACGCCAGCGGCCATTATGAAAACTTCCCCGTCGCATCCTGGCTGCTGCCAGCCCGGATGCGGCCGGCCATGCTCGCCTTGTATCAGTTTGCCCGAGCCGGAGATGACCTGGCCGATGAAGGTGATCTAACAGCCTCAGAAAGGCTTGACGGCCTGCAGGCGCTGGAGCGGGGGCTGCTCGGGGCAGAGTCGCCAACGCAACAGGGAGGTCATCTGGTTGGGCTTCATCGCATCGGCGCCCGACTCCGAGAGGCCCTCTTGGAGAGGAGCATCTCGGTCGGCCAGGCGCAGCGATTGCTGCAGGCGTTCAAGATGGACGCAATGCACCGCCCACCCACAACCGAGGCGGCGCTACTGGACTACTGCAGCCGTTCCGCCAACCCCGTTGGCAGGCTCGTGCTGGCCATCAGCGGCGTGACGCGAGATCCGGAGGACGACTGCGAGACCACAAGACTCTCAGATGCGATCTGCAGCGGCCTGCAGCTGGTGAACTTTGCCCAGGACTTGGGCGAAGACTTCTCAAGGAGGCGGATCTATACCCCCATGCCGTGGTGGCCCGATGGCTGGACGCCCGACCAAGGTCAGGAAAATCTCAATGCAGGTGAGAGGCACGAACTGGCCAGACGCATGGCCCAATGGGGGGCAGACAGCCTCCAAGCCGGGCGGCCATTGATCAATCGGATCAAGGCCTCATCCGCCCCTTCGCGCTGGCGTTTAGCACTTGAGATCGCACTGGTCATTGAAGGTGGTGAGTGGATCGCAAAAGAGGTGCTGTGGCGGCCGCTCGATGTCTGGCAGGCATCGCCCAGGATCTCCAAGTCCCAGCTGCCAGTGATACTGTTACGCGCCATCCATACCTACCTCACCTCAGTCCGACCCACATGACTCCAGACCAATACTGTGAATCAAAAGTCGCCGAGAGCGGATCAAACCTCGTGGCCGCTTTCAAGATTCTTGGGCCGCAGCCCCGGGCCTCGATCACCGCCCTGTATGCATTTTGTCGCGAGGTCGATGATGTGGTGGATGAATGTGCAGAGCCTGGGTTGGCGGCAATTAAATTGGCCTGGTGGCGCGAAGAGATTGATCGCCTCTTTCAGGGCCAGCCCCAGCATCCGGTAGGCAAGGCGCTGCTGCCGCGCATCGGGCAGCACCAGCTGCCCAAGGAACACTTCCTGGAGATCATTGCCGGCTGCGACATGGATCTGACCCAGAATCGCTACGCGCGATGGGAAGATCTGGATCTTTATTGCGACCGAGTGGCAGGAGCGGTTGGCCGACTCTCGGCTCGGATCTTCGGCAAGGTGAATGCCGCCACACTGGACTATGCATTACTGCTGGGCCGGGCCCTGCAATACACCAACATCATCCGCGATGTGGGTGATGATGCACGCAGGGGTCGAATCTACATCCCTGTGCAGGCACTTGAACAATTCAATGTGGATGCCGCCAGCATTCTCCGATTTGAATACTCCTCTGCATTCGAGACCATGATGCGCGAGATGGCTGCCCGCGCCCACCAGCTCTACGATCAGGCACTTGCGCTGTTGCCGCGGGAACAGCGGACCGCACAGCGGCCCGGCCTGATCATGGCAGCGATTTATCGCGAACTCCTGCGCCTGGTTGAAGCCGAATCCTTTCAAGTGTTACACCAACGCATCTCGGTGGCGCCTGCACGCAAGCTATGGCTCGCGTGGAAGGCCTCCCTGGGCATGATGCCCGCGTAAATATCATGATCGTTGTCATCGGTGGTGGCTGGGCTGGACTATCTTGCGCAGCCCATCTGCGACGGCGCACGGATCTGCCCATCACGCTAGTTGAGGCAGCGCCACAATTCGGTGGCCGTGCGCGGGGCCTGACTTGGCAGAATCGACTCATCGATAACGGCCAACACCTAACCATCGGTGCCTATCATGAGACCTTCTTTTTACTGAATCTGGTGCAGGCGCCCCAGTGGGAGCACCGGCCGCTTGAGTGGTGCGGTATCGGGCTGAATCAACACATCATGCAATCCTGGCGGGTTCCAAACCCGCGCTGGCCATGGCGCGCGCTGCTGGGCATGCTGCCAGGCCTGGGCCCCAGGGGCTGGCCCGGAAGTTGGCGTCAGAGCATGCGTCAGATACTGGGTGAGTTGCTACAACACCAATGGCGCATCGACCCATCATTAAAGTCGGCATCCCGGCGGGGGCTGAGTGTTAAAGAATGGCTTAATCACCACAGGGTGCCGAATGAATTCGTGCAGCACTTCTGGAAGCCGCTTGCCGAAGGCGCACTCAACACCGAAATCGAATCTGCATCGGCCAGTGTGCTGGCCACCGTATTGCGGGATTCCCTGGGTGGACCGGCACGCTCCTGCGAAGTGCGTATGCCTGCAGGCAATCTCAGCATCGATGGTGTCGATGCCATCACGCGCTGGCTTGAGCGCCACAACGTGAACTTGCTGCGTGGCCATCGGGTAGAGAGAATCGTTCAATCGGGCGACCTGAGTTGGCGTGTGGATGCGCAACATGGCGATCAATTGCGCGCCATCAATACCCAATGGGTGGTGATCGCCCTGCCGTGTCACGCAAGCAGCAGGCTGTGGTCGCATTCGGCGCTGCCCCAGACCAAGCCAAGCCAACGCTGGCAACAGATGGACCATCGGGCCATCACCACCGTGTGGGTTGCGCTGGATGCTGAACAGGAACGCAGCCTTGCCAGACTGCCGCAGTGGTTCGTACTTAATCCTCAGCCAGGAGTGCCCCATATTGGCCAGGTCGCCGTGAGGCGGCCGGGAATTCTCGGGGTGGTGATGAGCGCACAGAAAGTACAGCACGATTCCCATGCATCACAGCACGATCAACCCTTGCGATCGGCACTCCAATCTCCCCTGGCTGTCCAGCTTCGTGCACAACTGGGCGTTGACCTTGAGCCACTCGAACAAAAGTGGATCACCGAGAAAGCCGCGACCTGGGCCTGTACGGTCGATGCCCCATGGCCCGATCATGCGGAGGCGCGCGGTGAGACCGGATTGGCCCAGCTCTATCGCTGCGCTGATGATCTGGTGCCAGGCTATCCCGCCACGATTGAGAGTGCTGTGCGTTCGGGCCACCGCACTGCCGAGCAGCTCGCGACCGAACTCTACTGACGCAGGAACTCCAGGGCCTCGTCCAGGCGCGATACGGAGACCACCTCCATACCTTCAAATGCTTTTTTGGGTGCATTTGCCGCAGGCACTAGGGCCCTGGAAAAGCCAAGCTTGGCTGCTTCTTTCAGGCGCTCCTGGCCCCGCGGCGCAGGTCGAATCTCGCCCGCCAATCCCACCTCGCCAAAGGCCACCAAGCCCCGAGGCAATGCACGATTTTTCATTGACGAGACAATCGCCAGCATTACCGCGAGATCGGCAGCAGGCTCCGCAATGCGCACACCCCCGACCGCATTCACAAAGACATCCTGATCAAAGCAGGCGATACCGGCGTGCCGATGCAAGACCGCCAGCAGCATGGCCAGCCGCTGGGGCTCAAGGCCCACACTAAGTCGACGCGGATTGGGCACATGGGCGGTATCCACCAGCGCCTGGATCTCCACCAACAGGGGACGGGTGCCCTCCTGTGTCACGAGCACACAGGACCCAGCAATTGGCCCCTCCCCCTTGGCACTGAGATGGCCTGGAGAAAGAAAGAGCGCGGAAGGGTTGCTCACGGCCTTGAGTCCACGATCGGTCATGGCAAATACACCGATCTCATTGACCGTGCCGAAACGATTCTTGATCGCGCGGATCACACGGTAAGCGGCATGTGAATCGCCTTCAAAATACAGCACTGTGTCCACGATGTGTTCGAGCACCCGCGGACCCGCCAGGGTGCCTTCCTTGGTGACATGGCCTACCAGAATCACGGTGCAATCGTGTTCCTTGGCCCAACGTGTGAGTCTGGATGCGCACTCGCGCACCTGGGATACCGAGCCCGGCGCTGCAGTCAGTGCATCGCTAAAAAGTGTTTGGATCGAATCGAGCACCACAATCGCAGGCTTTTGCGCCATCAGCTGTGCAAGGATTTCCTCCAGCTGAATCTCTGCCAGCACAGTGAGCGAGCTCTCATCCAGGCCAAGTCTGCGTGCACGCAGTGCGACTTGCGCCACAGATTCCTCGCCGCTGACATAGAGCGTATTCACTGATCGGCTCAGCCCAACCAGGGCCTGGAGCAGCAATGTGGATTTGCCAATGCCGGGATCACCGCCAATCAACACCACGCCCCCTGGCACCAGACCGCCACCCAGCACACGATCAAACTCTTCACTTCCCGTGGGAATGCGCGGCGATTCACTGGCCTGAACATCAGAAAGCCGCACCGCTCGGCCAGAGGGCGCAAGCGCCACGGGTGTCTGGCCTCTACGCGAGACCGCCGCGGCACGCAGTTCCTCAAGCGTGTTCCAGGAGCCGCATCCATCGCACTGGCCCTGCCATTTCGCAAAGCCTGCGCCACACTCGCGGCAGACAAACTGGCTTTTATCTTTGGCCATCCACAATCTTTCTTGGCACACGCGGAGTGACCCGAGTCATCAATTCATAGCCGATAGTGCCGCACGCGTTCGCAACAACATCGATTGGCACAGCATCACCCCAGAGCTCTACCGGCGCACCGACATCGGCCTGGGGATGATCGGTGAGATCGACTGTGATCAGATCCATCGACACACGGCCGGCAATCGGCACCTGGCGGCCTGCTACCCAGACCGGTGTGCCATCGGGCGCAGCGCGTGGATAGCCATCGGCATAGCCGGCCGCAATCACACCAATGCGGCTGGCACGGGCCGCACGAAACCGCGCGCCATAGCCCACCGTGTCGCCAGCTTTGATGTGCTGGATGGCGATCACACGGCTGGTGAGTTGCTGAGCGGGAACCAGGCCAAGACCCTGCGCGGCATGGCCTGCATCAGCGTCTTGAAAAGGCGTGCCACCGTATAGGGCGATACCGGGCCGGACCCAGTCGCCATGCGCCTGCGGTAGAGCGAACACCGCAGCTGAGTTGGAAAGCGACACTGGAATCGACTGCAAACCCAAACGCTGCTGCAGAATCGGCAGTAACCGATGGAATTCCTGAAACTGATCCCGCCAGCCAGCTTCAGTATCCGCACAGGCGAAATGCATCATCAATCCGGCAGGCTTGGCAAGTCGGGCATTGATTCGCGCAATCATGGCTGCAAGGGGCTCAATTCCTGCGCTTGCGGAGAACCCCAGGCGGTTCATGCCCGTATTGAGTTTGATCCAGACCGCTTGCGGGACAAAGTCCGCAGCAAGAAACATCTCTGCCTGCTCCATGGTGGTGATCGTCGCCGTTGCATTCAAACGTAACATCTGGGCAAGATCATCCGCAGAAAACGCACCCTCGATCATCAGGATGGGTTTGGACCAGCCATGTTGGCGGGCGATCTGTGCTTCGGCAAGATCAAGTACGGCCAGGCCATCGGCCTGATCAAAGCCCTGAACCACATTGGCGATACCGTGACCATAGCCATCGGCCTTGGCCACGGCCCAGATCCTGGCCTCACCGACCCTGCGACGGACGGTCGACAGGTTATGACGCATCGCATCAATTTGAATCGTCAGGGCAATCGGTCGGGGCATGGGGTGCATTTTATGCGTTCATGCTCTAATCACAACGCATCTGCACAAAGGACAGAATGAAACGCGGTTTTTACACCATCATGGCGGCGCAGTTTTTCTCCTCGCTTGCCGATAACGCCTTGCTAATCGCCGCAATTGCGCTGTTGATTGAACTGTCAGCACCCGAGTGGATGAAGCCGCTCCTCAAGCTCTTTTTCACCGTGTCTTATGTGGTACTCGCACCCTTTGTTGGCGCATTTGCAGATTCAATGCCCAAAGGCAAAGTCATGTTCATCACCAACACCATCAAGGTCCTGGGGTGCGCTCTGTTGTTTTTCACTGTCCATCCCCTGCTCGCCTATGCCGTGGTGGGATTCGGTGCCGCGGCCTATTCGCCGGCCAAATACGGCATCCTGACCGAGCTGCTGCCGCCCGAGAAACTGGTGGCGGCCAACGGCTGGATCGAGGGCACAACGGTGGGCTCCATCATTTTAGGCACCATGGTGGGCGGCGCACTGATCAGCCCAACCGTAAGCCGGTTTCTTCTGGGGCTGGATTTCCCCGGAATTGATTTTGATATCGACAGCCCTGCCGAGAGCGCGATCTTGGTGATCGCTGCGATCTACATTATGGCGGCGCTCTTTAATCTGCGTATTCCGGATACTGGGGCACGCTATGAAAAACAACACACCAATCCGATCAAGCTTCTGATTGATTTCTGGTATTGCAACACCACGCTGTGGCGTGACAAGCTTGGCCAGATCTCGCTTGCCGTCACCACACTCTTCTGGGGTGCGGGTGCGACACTGCAATTTATTGTGCTGCACTGGGCCCGAGATCAGCTCGGCCTGGCACTGGATAGAGCCGCAATTCTGCAGGGCATTGTGGCACTCGGGATTGCCCTTGGCGCCGTGCTGGCGGCACGCTTTGTGCCACTTAAGCAGACGCCATCGGTGTTAAAGCTTGGCGTATTCATGGGCCTGGTGGTGCCCCTGATGACCCTGGTGAACAGCATGGCCACCTCGGTGCCACTGCTGGTGCTGATTGGAGGCCTAGCGGGCTACTTTGTGGTACCCATGAATGCACTGCTGCAGCACCGCGGCCATGTGTTGCTCTCTGCGGGCCACTCTATTGCGGTACAGAACTTCAATGAGAACCTGAACATCCTGGTGATGCTGGGGCTTTATGCCCTGCTGATCAAAGCGGAGCTCTCAGTGAATATCATCGTGGTGATCTTTGGCCTGTTTGTGGCGACCACGATGGCCTTGGTGATTAAACGTTATCGCTACAACAAACAGCACTACGACCTAGATGCACTTATTGGGATTGAGAAATCTCATCATTGAGTTGACGCAATACCCCGCTGAACATCATCCAGAGCTGACGCTTGGCCTGGGCATCTTTCAGACAC
>VERJ01000057.1 GCA_018882795.1 Burkholderiaceae bacterium
GATCTTCTTGGCCTTGGCCTCGATCTTGTCGAGTGCACGCATGATGGCTGCACCGCCTACAGAAATCGAGCGCGACCCGTAAGTGCCCATACCAAACGGCACGCGGCCAGTATCGCCATGCACGATGTCGACGTTCTCCACGGGGATGCCAAGCCGTGCGGCCACCACCTGTGCAAATGTGGTTTCGTGGCCCTGACCATGACTGTGTGACCCAGTAAACACCGTGACGCTGCCCGTGGGATGGACACGCACTTCGCCACACTCAAAGAGTCCCGCCCGCGCACCGAGCGCGCCCGCGATGTTGGAAGGCGCAAGGCCACAGGCCTCGATGTAGCTGGAGTAACCAATGCCACGACGCAGGCCTTTCTTCTCACTTTCAGCCCTGCGTGCGGCAAAGCCTGCGACATCCGCCCGCTGCTTGGCCTTGTCCATACACTGATGATAATCACCAATGTCGTACTGCAGGGCCACCGGCGTTTGATAAGGAAATTGGGTAATGAAATTGCGTTTGCGAATTTCATCCTGGCCTACGCCGAGCTCCCATCCCGCACGGCTGACAATGCGCTCCAGCAGATAGGTGGCCTCGGGCCGGCCGGCGCCGCGATAGGCATCTACGGGCGCAGTGCTGGTAAACCAGGCATCCACTTCCACGTAGACCTGTGGCGTGGTGTATTGACCGGCCAACAGGGTTGCATAAAGGATGGTCGGAATCGCTGTAGAGAATGTAGAGAGGTAAGCCCCCAGGTTCGCATCGGTATGCACGCGGAATGCCAGGAACCTGCCATCCTTATCCATGGCAAGTTCTGCATGGGTCACATGATCACGGCCATGGGCATCGCTTAGAAACGCTTCGTTTCGGTCCGCTGTCCATTTGATCGGTCGGTTGATTTTCTTTGCGGCCCAGGTCACACAGACATCTTCCGCATACAAGTAAATCTTCGAGCCGAATCCGCCACCCACATCAGGCGCGATCACCCGCACCTTATGCTCGGGAAGACCCATCACAAAGGCGGTAAGCAGCAGCCGCTCCACATGGGGGTTCTGATTGGCCACATACAGCGTGTATTCATCAGTTGCACGATTAAAGGCACCAATGGCTGCGCGTGGTTCCATCGCATTGGGGATCAACCGGTTGTTGGTGATATCGATCTTCGTGACATGTGCGGCCTTGGCAAAGGCGGCGTCGGTGGCAGCCTTATCCCCCAGGGCCCATTTATAGCAGTGGTTATCCGGCGCAATATCGTGAAGGGCTGCGGTACCTGGTTTTTTCGCATCCAGTACGCTCACCACGGCAGGCAGCTCTTCATACGCTACCTCGACCAGCTCGGCGGCATTTCGGGCCTGCTCCAATGTTTCCGCAATCACCATGGCCACATGGTCGCCAACATAGCGGACCTTCCCCTGGGCCAGAATCGGGTGCGGTGGCTCCTTCATGGGCTGGCCATCAGTGCTGGTGATCAGCCAGCCACAGGGAAGACCGCCCACCTTGTCATTGGCCACATCCTGGCCATCAAACACAGCAATCACGCCCGGTGCCGCCAGGGCTGCCTTTTTATTCACAGACTTCACGATCGCATGGGCATGCGGTGAGCGGACAAAGACCGTGTAAGTCATGTTGGCGAGTTGCACATCGTCGGTGTATTGGCCGGCGCCTGTCAGGAAGCGCAGGTCTTCCTTGCGGAGCACGGACTCGCCGATATGCGGCAGTGTGGAGAAATCAGAAGCACCCATGGTTTGTCTCCTTAAGCTTTCATGGCGGCGGCACCCTGCTGGATGGCGCGGACAATGTTGTGATAGCCGGTGCAACGGCAGATGTTGCCCTCGAGCAGTTCACGAATCTCTTGCTCAGAGGCATTGGGATGCTTCTTACACAGATCCACGGCGCTCATGACCATGCCGGGTGTGCAGAAACCGCATTGCAGTCCGTGGCACTCTTTGAATGCGGCCTGCATGGGATGCAGGCTGCCATCGGCGCTGGCCAGGCCCTCAATGGTCGTGACACTCTTGCCGGCGGCCTGGGCCAGCAGCATGTTGCAGGATTTCACTGCATCACCGTCCACAATCACAGTGCAGGCCCCGCATTGGGCGGTATCGCAGCCCACATGGGTGCCAGTGAGTCGCAGATGCTCTCTGATCGCCTCGACCAAAAGCGTATTTTCGGGCGCCTCGATCGTGACCGATTTGCCATTCACAGTAAGCTGGGTTTTCATGCCGGAAGTCTCCTTTCAGGGATTTCCTAATCTTAGAAAACCTGTACTGGAGTTGCCAATCAGCGTTTGCGCGAAGAAGCGTGATGATGCAATGCAAAACAGGCGGCCCATAGAGCCGCCTGGGGTCGCCTGTTTTGATCGATGCCCTGCCGCTTATGGGGCAGAACAATGAGATGGGTACGAAGGGATCTTAGAGCCCGCGAACAGCAAGCGTGCCCAGAGCAGCGATGATGAAAAATAGCGTAGCGCCGCCGATGGCATTGTTCGAGATCTTGACAGAAAGGCAATCCGCATCGCCGGCAAGTCGGCTCTTGCGGGCTGCGGAATTCAGCGCCATCAGCAACACAAGCAGCAGAAAAATTACGCCCAGAGCGACCGGCACATTGCTGGAGCCGACTCCGACCTGCGAACGAATCGCGAAAAATGCGGCAATCACTGTGATCAGAGCAAAAATAACGGGAACAAGCTTTGCAAAGGTACTACGACGGGACATGAGGGACTCCTGTAAAGATTTAGATGGGCAGCACAGACGCCAAGGGGGCCTGCATTTTTGGTGATGTACCTCCAATCTAACCGTTCCTTGCGGGGTTGATCAAGCAAAATCAACACACCAGACCCCACCACAGCACATGCCTGAGGGGGGCCTAGAATAATTCCCATGAACCTTACGCACCAGCTGATTCGTTGGTCACGCATCCGGCCTCATGACTGGGCAATTTTTCATGGCGCTAGGCCCTGGGCGAGCTTTGTTCAATGGGCTGACCGTAGCGCCCGGCTAGCAAGTGCCTTTCGGGAAAGGGGGCTTGAGCCCGGCGACCGGGTCTTATTCTTCGCGCAGAACCATCCACGATATCTTGAGTTGCTGCTGGGCTGCTGGTGGGCGGGGCTTGTGGCAATCCCTGTCAATGCTCGGCTGCATCACAGGGAAGTGCAATGGATCATCGACAATGCCCAGCCGAGAATCGGATTCCTTCACAAGACGGTGTCCGCTGATCAGCTCGCTGGACTTGAACAAGCAATTGAAATCGAGTCTGACTCCTATGAGTCCCTGATCTCGCGGCGCGAGGGCTTCACCTCGGTGCCCATCCACGACACACACCCCGATGACACCGTGTGGCTTTTTTATACCAGCGGCACCACGGGCCGGCCCAAGGGCGTGCAAATTACCGCGCGTAACCTGCTCTCGATGGGCCTGTGTTACTTCAACGATGTGGATCCCATCGCACCAAAAGACATCATGGCTTATGCCGCGCCAATGTCCCATGGCGCAGGCCTCTACAGCATTCCACACCTGATCGCGGGCGCACGGCATGTCGTGCCCGCATCAGGCGGGGTGGACCCCGCAGAGCTGTTTGAATTGGGCCGCACACTGGGGCCACTCTCCACCTTTGCGGCACCCACCATCGTGAACCGGATTGTTGATTACGCAGAGATTGAGAGACTTTCTTTTGAACAATGTGCAGCCGCCTTCAAGACGATCGTTTATGGTGGTGCACCGATGTATGTCAATGATATTCAGCGGGCACTGAGGGTCATGGGCCCCCGCTTTGTGCAGATCTATGGCCAGGGCGAGACCCCCATGGTGGCCACCGCCCTCTCACGACACCACCTGATCGATACCATGCATCCGCGCCATCTGCAGCGGATTGCATCAGTCGGAGTCGCACAAACGCCTGTACAGATTCGAATTGCCGATGCCCAAGGACAGGCGCTGCCAACCGGCGAGATCGGTGAGGTGTTGGTCAGAGGCGACACTGTCATGCGCGGTTATTGGAACAACGAGAGTGCAACCCGCGAAACGCTCCGTGATGGATGGCTCTTTACCGGGGATGTCGGGTCGCTTGATGAAGACGGTTTTCTCACCTTGAGGGACCGCAGCAAGGACCTGATCATCAGCGGCGGCAGTAACATTTATCCGCGGGAAATCGAAGAGGTGCTGATGACGGCGCCAGAAGTGGCGGAGGCCGCAGTGGTGGGTGCGCCCGATGCGCACTGGGGCGAGACCATCGTGGCCTTTGTGGTAGCAAAGCCTGGCCAGCGCGCGGATGCAGAGCTGCTTGATCAGCTCTGCAAAGAAAACATCGCCCGCTTTAAACGCCCCAAGCGTTATGTATTCGTGACCGAATTGCCCAAGAACAACTACGGCAAGGTGCTCAAAACAGAACTCCGTGACCGGCTCGCTAGAGCGCCAACGTGACTTTGTTCCCCTTGGCCCGTGAACAGCAGGCCATCATTCGGCGATTGTCAGCCCGCTCGGCCTTACTTAAGACCTTGTCGCGATGGTCGATCTCACCATCTATCACGGCGACTTCACAGGTGCCACACAAACCCTCGCCACAATCGCAGGGCACATCAATGCCCACCGCCTGCAGGGCCTGCAGCAGGGTCTGATCTGAGGCAACCTGTACCTCCAATCCGGAGTCTTTCAGTTCAGCGATAAAGCCGTGCTCCTTGGTGGGATCGAGCAGGCCCGCAGAAGAGCTGAAATGCTCAAATCGCAGGCGGCCCTCCGGCCAATCAGTGGCAAGTGCCTCCAACGCATCAATCAGACGTCCAGGGCCGCAGGCGTAGACCTGTGCGCCCCCATCCAATGATTGAAGCATGGCCGGCAGATCCATCCGGCCGCCCTCTGCCTTGATGTGCAGATGCAGTGACGCCTGGTGATCACGCTCAATTCTTGATAACAGCGCCATCGCGCTACGCGAGCGGCCCGCATAATGCAGCGCATATGGTTTACCAAGGCGCTTTAATCGATCCGCCATGGCAAGAATCGGCGTAATGCCAATGCCACCTGCGATCAGCAGATAGCCCGAGGCGCTCTCATCAAGGCGAAAGAGATTCTTTGGTCCTGCGATCTGCAGCGTGTCGCCCACGGCGATTTGATCGCAGAAATACAACGAACCACCGCGGCCATCGGGCTCGCGCAGAATCACCACCTGCAGCACAGATGGATCTGAGGGATCACCACACAGGGAATACTTTCTGCGAAAGCCCCCACCAAGGAGATCGATATGCGCACCTGCTGACCAGGCCGAGAAGGGCTTGCCCCGCGGATCCGACAACACAAGACGCATCAGGCCATCGGCATCAAGATGGCGCTCACGGACCACCACCGGCCGAACGATGTCATCGCGTACCGGCGCACCAATATGAAACGACAGCTGACGTTTCAGCACACTCGGGTCGCGACGCTCCGGATTTTGCGCAGGATCCCACTCAACCCAGAGCTCCGCGGGACCCCGAAAAGAGGTGTTCGGAAGGAAATCAAACGTCTGGCCTTCAACGAGACGAATGTGCGGCAACCGACGTGTGAATTCCTCCAGAAATACACGCATCTCCATGCGACCGATGTTCTTGCCCATGCACTGATGGGCTCCGTACCCGAAGGTGAGGTGTTCCACCGCATTTTCCCGATACAGATCCACCTCATCAGGGTTTTCAAAATGGGCAGGATCCACATTGGCCGAGGCCTGCACCATCAGCAGCTTGCCGCCCTTGGGAATGGCCACGCCCCCCACCACCGCATCATCCGTGGCGATACGGCGCCATGCAATGATGGAGCCCGCGAGCCGCAGGCATTCCTCCACCGCATTTGGAATCAAAGACGGATTTTCGCAAATCGCCTCCCAGGCAGAACGGTGTTGCAGGAGTGTCATGAAGGCATTGGCCGTGGCGTTTGAGGTGGTCTCGTGGGCCGCTGCAAGAATGGCCATCATCATCGAGCGCAGATACGACTCGGTCACAACCCCGGGATGCTTCTGGTGCTGGCGGATGGTGTCGTACATCCAGCCCTCGCCGGTCGGATTGGCCCGCATTTCATCCAGAATACGCTGGGCGGTCTCCCAGAAACGGCCGACATTTTCCGCAACCTCGATCTGCTGCTCGGGTGTTGGTCGGCCCCAGGTATTCAGCGTGTGGGCCACCGCAAACTTGCGCAGCTGATCGGCACCATCATCCGGCACTCCAAGGAAATGCAGCGCAATGGTGAGCGGTATTTCATAAAACATTTCGCCCACCAGATCAGCGCGGCCTTTATCAATGAAGCGATCCATGTATTGGCGGGCCAGTGCACGCACCGCCGGCTCGTGCTTGGCAAGGGCCTCGGGCAGAAAAGCATCCATGAGCAGGCGACGGCGCTCCATATGATCGGGCTCGTCTTCGTTGACCATGGTGCGGTTCATGGCGTAGCCATAGCCCTTCAGAATCTCGGCGGCTTCTGGCGGGGGTGGTGTGATTTTCTCCAGCGCAATGGATGGCGAAAAAAGAATGTTGTCGCGAAAGACCGACTTCACATCCTCGTAGCGGGTGACGATCCAGTAGCCCAGTTCAGGGCTGTAAAAAACGGGCTCTTCTTCTCGGGCCCACTTCAGGCATTGGGCAGGGTTTTGCTGATAACCGGGCTCAAAGGGATTGAAAGCTGCGGCCCTGGCCGACACGGGGCAGCCGGTCGGTGAGCGCAACGACCCATGATGAACAGGACAGGTCATGATGATCTCTTCCTTACGCGTGGCAGCCATTATCTCATGAGGTGCTAAACCCACACGGGACATGCAGGCGCTTAATGATGATGGCCTGAATATGAACGGACCCCATTACACAAGGAGCAGCGCGCATGTACCTCACCCAAAAAATTCGGCATCTGTTGATCGCCGCGATGCTGGGATTGCCCATCGTCGCGAGCGCAGAGTCCAAAGCCGAACCGATCTATGGCAGGCAACTGATGAGCCAACAGGAACGCGATCAGTACCGCCAGCGGATGCGTGATGCGCAGACCGCACAGGAACGCGATCGCATCCGCAAGGAACACCATGAACAAATGAAGGAACGGGCCAAGGCCCAGGGAAAGACGCTACCCGACGACCCGCCGCCCTATGGAAAGGGCAAAGGCCATGGGCTCGGCCACGGCAAGGGCTATGGGCCCGGCGGTAAAGGCAAAGACTGAGGCCGCGTGGCTGGAGCGCGGCCGTCCTCTGGCCAAATAAGTCGTGCCGCTTATGTGGGGCTATCGAATACCACGCAAATGCCGCTCAAAACACTGGCGCAGTTGCCTGGCGGCAGTGGTAAGCGGCACGCCCTTGAGCGTGATCACACCCAAGGAAATTTCAGGGGGCTTCGGATCAAGAGACAAAATACTGATGCCGTGCCCGAAAATCGAATCAGTGAACAATGCCTTCGGACCGATACAGAGCCGATCTGCCCGACGCATGAGGTCGCTCATCAAAAGCGGCGAATCGCAGTAGGTAATACGCTCAGGCCGCATGATGCCGCGACTCTGCATCCACCTGAGCAGCTGATTGCCCTGGCTTCCCGCGCTTAAGTTCAGCGCCCAACGAGCATCCTGCAGTTCAGTCCACCGCTTTGCGCCCGCAAGCGGATGGCCCGCACGGCAGCCGATGGTGGTCTCAATCTTGGCCAGCAACTCGAAGGTCACATCGAAAGGCAGATCTCTCGGATCGGCGATCACCATTGCAAAATCGATTCGGCCCTCCATCAAGGCGGGGATCGCAATCGAAGGCAGACCCTCGCTTAAACCGATCTCGACATCCGGCGCCAGGCGCTCAAAATCCCGAAAAGCCTTAGACATCACCGCCGCTGAGACCATGGGCGTCAGCGCAAGTGCCACACGTATGCCCGATCCGCCCTTAAGGGTTTGGATTTCCTCGCGGGCTTTTTGCAGTAGGGACCGCGACAGCCTTGCGCGGGTCAGCAGGGCCTGCCCTGCGGGTGTGAACTCCACCCCCCGGTAGCTTCGGGAGAGCAGTCCCGCACCGACATCCTCTTCCAGTTCGCGCAGGGCCTTGGTCAGCGCACTCTGACTCAGGTGCATCTCCCGCGCAGCCGCCCTAATTGAGCCCGACTCGGCCACCTGGATCAGGGCACGAAGCTGGTGGTCCCTCATGGGGGTTGCCGTCTAGTGAATACCAATAGTTGTCATTAACTGTAATTTATCGTCTTTTGATTGTCCTTACAACTGCCTAAGATTTCGCACAAGGGCCCAGGCCCTGATCACAACACTGAGGAGACAACCCAATGATTCGATCTTTTAAAAAGCAGATTGCAGGCCTTCTGGTCTGCATCTTGGCGATTGCGCCAGGAATGGCACTCGCCTACCCCAATGGCACCGTATCGCTGATGGTCCCCTACCCCGCCGGCGGTCCATCGGATGTGATTGCGCGAATTTTCAACACGCGACTCTCCAAACAGCTGAATACACCCGTGATCGTGGAGAACATTGGCGGCGTGAGTGGTGCACTTGCCGCCCAGAAGATGCTCGGTATGCCGGCCAATGGTCAGATGCTCTATCAGGCCTCGCCCAATGAGGTGATTCTCTCGCCCCTGGCCAATGCCGCAGTGAAATTTAATGCCGAGGACTTCCAACTCATTCAGCTCATTTCCTATGGCCCCCTCGTGATCGTGGCCAGAAAGGATCTTCCCGCCAACACATCGGATGAACTCGTTACGCTGGCCAGGAAGTCCTCCAGCGGCGCAGCACTTGCCTATGGCAGCGTGGGCATTGGATCGTTTTATCACGTGGTGGCGGAGCATATGGGCCAGACCATCGGCGCAAAGATGAATCACGTGCCTTACAAGGGGGCAGCCCCACTGCTACAGGATATCGCTGTCGGAAGCGTTGACTTCGCCATCCTGCCGCACTTTGCCGCCATTGATGGCCTGGTCGAACAGGGCCGCGTAAAAGTAATCGCACAGCTGGGTGCGCAACGGGCCGAGACCCTGCCCAAGCTGCCCACGGTGTCAGAAGGCAAGCTGCTAAAAAACTTCAGCTTCACGATCTGGACCGGCTATATGGTGAAAAAAGGCACACCCACCAATGTGATCAGCATCCTGCAAAAGGCAATCCACACCACACTCGCAGATCCGCAGGTTCGCGAGTCACTGAAAATTCAGAGCCAGCTCACGGCCAAGCCCATGAGCCTGGAAGAATCCGAGAAGTTCTACAACGCAGAAATCGCCCAGTACCGCAAGATTGCAAAGGCTGTGGGCATCGAGCGTCAATAAAAATAGGCATTCAGGGAGCATTAACGCCATGGCCATAGAACAACTCGAACCCTATCTGGAGGAGATGCGGGCATTTCGCCACGATATTCATCAGCATCCGGAGCTTGGGTTTGAAGAGGCCCGCACCAGCAGCATCGTGGCCCAGGCCTTGCAGTCCTGGGGCTACGAAGTCGAGACGGGTATTGGCAAAACCGGAGTCGTGGGCAGGCTCCGGCAGGGGGAAGGCAAAAAGCGCATTGGCCTGCGGGCCGACATGGATGCACTGCCCATTCAGGAAAAGACTGGTGCGATGTGGCAAAGCAAACGTATCGGTCTCATGCATGCCTGTGGCCATGAT
>VERJ01000058.1 GCA_018882795.1 Burkholderiaceae bacterium
AAACCCGGCTCACGATCATGCTCGATAACGATGTGATCGCCGTCTTTCGTGCGCGCGCCGAAAAATCGGGCAAGGGCTATCAGACCCTGATTAACGAAGCCCTTCGCAACGCCTTGCTGCCCGAAGCAGCACCAGTAACCGAAGCAAGCGTTCAACGTGTGGTTCAACAAGCAATTAAGAATTTCTTAAAGCACGGAGTTAAAGCCGGCTAGGTTTGTTTGCGGGCGTGGAAATTCACAACGGGTGTGGGCCATCTGGCTGATTTTCAAGGCCCGCTCAAAGCGCCAAACTAGGGCGGATTCGATGCAAATGTACATCTGTGAGTTTACAAATCCCCCCTCAAACGATAGGATGTACATGTACACCTATCGGAGACCAAACACCATGGTCAAAACCAGACTCTTCAAAAACGGCAACTCCCAAGCGGTTCGCATTCCTGCTGAACTGGCCTATGGCAACTGGGACATGGAACTGGTGATCGAGCGCCAAGGCGATGAGCTACGCATTCGGCCTGCCCGCAGACGCATGGGCGATGTCTTGGCCACGCTTGCGCAGTTCTCACCCAACTTTATGAGTGAAGGTCGGGGCATCAACACCGAGGGCGGCCGCGAACCCCTATGAACCCCAAATACATGCTCGACACCAACATTTGCATCTACCTGATGAAGCATCAGCCCCCGCAGGTTCGCGCGCGTTTCGCCGAATGCTTTGTGGGCGATGTGGTGATCTCGGCCATTACGCTGGCCGAGCTTGAGTTTGGCGTGGCATGTTCTGGAGATGCGCGATCGGCTAACGAATCAGCCCTTGCGAACTTTCTGCAAGACATTCCCGTGGCCCCATTTGAGGCCCGCGCCGCGAATGCTTACGGCCCTTTGCGGGCAATGCAACGCGAGCGCAACAAAGACGCGCTCGATAAATTGATCGCTGCCCATGCAGTTGCACTTGGCGTGACATTGGTCACGAACAACGAAACTGATTTTCGCAGCTATCAAGGGCTGCAGATTGAAAATTGGGTTGGGGGCCATTGATTTAAAAGTTCATTGCGAGGCGGGCAGCGCCGCCACAGTCCACGAATGTGAGCTAATTTGTTATCCACTCGCGCCAGGCTTCAACAATCATTACCATGGCCAGGGTATCCAACTCGCAGTAACGCAGCAGCGCCGCTTTGATCGCGGCTCGGGACTCCGGCGTGAGGTCTTCAAACTGCAGTCGTGCAAAGGCCATAGCGGCCGCACCGCCTTCCGCGATTTCAATATCGACATCCAACGCCTCAAGCTCGGCTTGATCTTCGCCAAGATCGCCCAGCATTTCCACCGTGAGTTCCTTTAGCCGCTGATAGGGATCAACCAGCGTGCCGCTGCGCTCTTCCCACCAGCTGAAACCCTTGTAATTCAAGCTTGGAATGCTCATGCCATAAACGGGCGGCTGATATCTCCGGCGCAGATAGTCCGATGTTTTCAGCACGGCCGGCAGCACCTTTTTGATCGATACCCTGCCCTTGGTCTCAGGGTGGAAATACCCGCGCTCGGCAATCACGGCCAGATCGACCATCTCGCGTTCACCGCCCTTGGTGATCCTGGAAATAAAATCCAGCAGGGCCTGCGCATCGGGTAATGGCGGATCCTGGGCGGCGATCTGTTGGGCAATGTGGTTCAGGATGGTGTTCTCGTGGTTGGACCACCGAAAAATCGTGCCATGATCGTTTTGCAGCTCCGCTTTTAAGGCGCGCACAAACGCAAAGCTCGGAAACTGGCCCGGCTCGGCGACCAGGTGCTGGCCCACATGGCGCACGGCGCCATCTTGCTCAATCACATGGTGCGAGTACTGAAATGCAATAGACTCATACGGCCGCATGCCTTTGAAAAACGGCAGCGCCACAGTGGCCGTTTCAAAATCGATCATGTGCAGTGGATAACGCCAGCTCTGCATGTGCCGACCCATCAAGTCGCGATCGATATAAAAGCCCTGTGCCTGATCTTCTTTGGGCAGCCCGCTCACCTGCATCCACTGCCGCTGAGACCGGCTTAAGCCATCGCGGTCGTTTTTAGGTTTAATGTCGTCTTCCTGAACCTGACTGTAACGATAGACCCCCTGCGCAAGCAGCTGATCTTTTTTCATGTAGTACCAGATATCGAGCACCGTGCCCTGGTCAATTTCGGCTGGGCTCATCTTCATCACCTCACCCACACACTGATGAAACCCACTCTTGAGCGGGCCACCTGCATGCTCTCTGAATTCGCATTTGGCGCAGTCTTTATGCAGGGTGGGTGTAATTCGTTCGTCGGCTGCATAGGCCTTCGACCAAAGATCCGCAGCCTGCGGCAGTGTTAGGTGCCCACCTGGAAATCCAATGCCCTGCTGCATCACGATATCCACAAACGAATCCACCGGAACCTTGGCCAAGAGCTCTTGAGACTGATCGACCGCCGCCTGCGCACCCGGCATGACCATCACCTCGGTGCTGCGGCCATTACGCCTAACCTTGAAAATCTGATTGAGACCATCCAGCGCGGCCTGCTTCGCTTTATCCGGCATCATGAGAAAGCTGGAAACGGTGGCGTTCGGAAAAGCTGACTGCAGCACATATTTCTGAAATGCAACATCCTGGATATAGGGCAGCATGCCGCTTTTAATGGGCACGCGAACCCCCGCAATGTCGGGGTTTACAGAGTCATAGGATTTCGCTTTTACTTCGATCAACTCGAAGTGGCTGCCCTGCTTGACCAGAATATCAATGCGAATAAAGAGATTGCCAAAGCGAATGGCGGGCTCGAACAACACGATCTGATCATGCTCGGAAAGTAACCGCGCAGTGTCGGCTTCGGCCTGATCGTTGCTGCGGGCAGTCACTTCGATGCCATTGGGGTAGAGCATGGTGGCCATCTTGCCCACCTGAAAGCCGCCATCGGCAAGCGCCTGAAGAAAGGTGTCTTCTTGCTTCAGGTTTCGGTATTCGGTGCCTTTGCCGGAATAGAAAAGCTTTGTTGGGCACTCGACCGCGAGCTTGAAGCGGGATTTGGTGAGGTAGCGGGTCATGCCAGCCATGATGCGCCTTTCCTGGCTCATCAGGTGAGCGGGTCTTGGCAAAGCCAATCCCTTAAGGCGGCGACCTCTGCCTCGCTAACGCCAACGCGCGGATCGCAAAGAATCAAGTTGCCGGCATTCTCAGGGAACTCCAGATAGGCATCATCCAATGCACGCCAATCGCTGATGCCATAGTCGTTGACATACTCCAGAATCTCACAGTGCCGTGCGTACCGCCCAACCACCGCATTACCCGTGGTTCCGACGACCAGCGGCTTTAGCCGGCCAAGCCTGTGGGCAATTTCTGAAAGCTCAAAATGAAAACGCCAGCTCGATGAGATCACGACCTGAAAAGGTGCAACGTCGACCAGCGGCTCGATGAGCGCCAAGCGATCGAAGGGCCGCGTAGCGGTCTGCGCCATGCAATGCAACACACCATCAAAATCCAGAAAAAGGGTCTTCAATCACTCCCCCAGTCACCACGCTTTTCCATGGGCACCAGGTCCTTGGGGCAGATGGGCGGGCCAAGCTTTAAGTGGCTGCGCAACATGGATACCTTGAACTTGCAGTGGGGTTCATACAGGAAAGATAACTTGTTGCAAGCTCACGGCGTGAGCTTGCAATTGGGTTCTACTTAACCAAAAAGCGAAAACCTCTATGGCCTACACACTAAAAATCACGACAGAAGAGTTTCTCATCGCAATCAGAAGCCTGGTACCAGGCCGAATCACCAAAGCAGGCCGATTGGGCAAGGTGGACATCGGATTTGTCGACGGCTCTGTGGTGTTTACCACGGCGGGCGCTAAGACACGGTGCGTCGCGATAGAGGCGAACTGGCCGGGCTACGCAACGCTCGATAAGGCGTTGCTGCTCAGTTTTCTTACCGCAAAGCCAACTAAGCCACACGTCGAAATTCAATACGAAAACGGGAAGTTGAAAATCGAACGGGTCAGCGTTGCCGCGTTGTGGGCAGAAACGCCCGAATGGATCACCGAAATGTCCAGCGAGGCCCGGTTTTTCGAAGGCCCAGAAGATCGCTACGCCGAGATACGCAACTGCGGCACGCGCTCAGTCTGCAAAAACCTTTGGGCGGATCTGACAGAGACGCCTGACCCCAAGATTCGGCATTGCGGGGCGTGTCATGGCGAGGTGCATTTATGCCTCAACGCAAAGGAGTTGCAAAACGCAATCGCAGCCGACAAGCGGGTAGCGATTGAAATCCGGAAAAGAAAAGCGGGCAGGCGTTAGAACAGACATCGCAAGGAGCCCTGCCACAAAGAGGAGCAGGCGAGGCTGCGACGCGGCAATCTACGACGGTTATAGGCCAATTGACTGATTTCAATGTTCGGGGCCAGTTGTAAAGTCTTGGACATGAGATTGCCCGCCTTTCCAACCCAGAACGCTTGCCGTGAGTAGTTCATTGGACTACACTATTTCGGCGGTGCTTGAGTGGGATGCAGCGAAAAGCGAGCGTTGCGAGCGGGACCGAGGCTTTAACTTTGAATACGCCGCACAGGCCTTATGGGACCCGAGCCGTTTGGTTCGAGAAGACAAGCGATTTAATTACGGAGAACAGCGTTTTCAATTGATCGGGAAAATCGAGGACAGAGTCTTTGTGCTTGTCTATGCCTTGCGTAGCCAAACCACTCGAATCATTTCTGCCAGAAAAGCGAATAAGCGCGAGGTTAAACGTTATGAAAACCGTGCGATACAAACTTGATACAGATAAATCGAAGCTCTTAGCGGCTGCACGCATTGATCGAAAAAAGTTCGACGCAACCAAAGAGCAAGAAATCGCGCGCCACAGAGCCGAAGACGATGCCGAGGCAGTGCAGGATGCGGCCAAGTTCGCTCGACAGGTACGTGAGCAGCTTGGCTTAAGCCAAGCCGATTTTGCAACCAGCATAAATGTTTCTCTCGACACGATTCGCAACTGGGAACAGGGTAAGCGTTGCCCGACAGGTGCTGCCAAAGCGCTGCTTAAGGTCATTCACAAAGCCCCAAAGGCAGCGCTTGCAGCTTTACGCTGAGTACTGCCTTTAATCCCCTCTGAACCTGGACAACCCAACGGACAGCGCATGATCCTTCTTAAATGCACCTCTGACATCAGATCGCACCAGGTCAAGCTAGCGGCGTTCTCAATCGCTCCCCCAATCGCCACGCTTTTCCATGGGCACCAGGTCCTTGGGGCAGATGGGCGGACCAAGCTTTAAGTGGCTGCGCAGCATGGACACCTTGAACTTGCAGTGGGGGCACTCAGCGCGGGCGGGTTTGCGGGAAGATTCATACATCGCGGCGCCGACAGTGAGTTTTGCGTGCGGATAAGGACCGAGTTCTGCAATGAGCGTGGCGGCGATGGTCTGCAATCGGCTCCTAAGTGCCGGGCCGGCGCTGGCTTCCCGCATTTTGCCCTGCAATCCGACCGCAAGAGCAATCTTTTTGAACTCCGCGCCATGCCGATTCTTGCAGTCATCCACCGCGTGGACGAGTTCATGTGTGAGCGTATCCAACACTTCCACTGGGTCGGCATGCACTGGCGAAATATAGATTTCATTGACTTGATCCTGGGATCTGCTGGTGGGCCAACACTGGCCCACGGCACTACCCCGGCGCGCCGTTGAGGGAATTGCGCAGGCGACACGGACCCGGGGAATGCTATACCCAGCCTCTGTGAAAATCGGAGCGATATGCCCGACCGCAAAGAGCAGCCAGGCTTCTCGGGTAAGCGGAATGGATTTCATGCCGAGAAAATAAATGTTTGCTGGCTCACGGCATGAGCCTTTGATCTTTGATACTGGTGGTCGTACAAACAAAAAAATTGAGTTCATGGCCAGAATGCCTGATATCCAGCTCTTTGCCTGTCCAGCCTGCTCCAAGCTACACAAGCGCAAGGTCGACACGTGGGTGGACCAACGCTATCCAAGACCACCTTCTTCTCCGCCGGTTGATGTTCCGCGCATCTGTGTCTGTGGACGGGTGTTTCTGCTCAGTGAATCCACCGTGGTGGCTAATCTGCCAGGCAGCCGTAGAACCAATCCGGACGCCTTACGCGAAGACGGTATGGACAGGATGGAAATCCCTGCCTTTCTTAGAAAGCGTGAAGACGACGATGACCAAAGGCCGACCCATCAGAAAAAGACCAGCACTCACAAGGGCGCTCAGGAGACACGAAAAGGCCTGATATCTCGTCTGCTCGAAACATTAGCGGCCCGATTTAAAAAGCCGCAGAAGAACACAAAAAAAGATTTGGTCAAAAGCGTTCTCCGGGACATGGAGGCAATCGCCCTGCCCGAGCGCATTGCGCCAAAAGGGGCGGTACCAAACGCCACAGCGCTATCCGCCCAGAGCAACAAGCCCCCTACTCAATAAAGATCTGCGCCCGCACATCACGGTAAAGCGCCGCGTGGAAATCTTTCCAGGTGTTGGCATGCTCTGGGCCGCAAGTGCCGCTCTCGTGCTGCATCCGAAAGCTGCGCTTGATCCGCAGCAGTTGACCGTCTGCGGTGGGCGCTAGCGCAAATGATGACGTGTACCAGGCAGTGGAAGAATCAATGCGCGTGCCAGCAGGAATCCGCGTGACCCGAATTGATGCCGGAAACCGCATCTCAATGTCTTCTTCGATCAGCTCTGACGAACAGCCTGAAGGGAAGCGGCGCTGAGCGAGCGGTTTGGTAAACGCAATGGATGCAACTCGGCCAGCCGATAACCCCACCGGCACCATCATGGCCGAAGGGCCTGGAATGTTGACAGGGGCATCAAGTTCAAAACGGGAGTTGAGCTCAAAGGGTTTGCTCAGGTCAACCGGATCGGTGTCCTTGATCACGCCAAAACCGATTTCGTTGAATCGCGCAAGCAAGCTGCGAACCGTGCGCTCAGGGGAGCGGCCCTCGCGATCCAGATGGCGGCCGCGGGCCTCGAACTCCGGAGAACCGGAAAAGGTGGTTTCGCTTGCACCCCGTAGCCTGCCATCGGGCAAGACATCGATGCGGATGCGGGAGGCTGTACGATTTTCCTCAGCGCGCATTTTGGGTGTGCGGCCTAGACGATTCAGCCGTGTGAGCACCACGGGTTTATTCAGGATCACTTCGGGCAGCACGCCAAAGGGCGCGAACTGGGCCGTGGGATCAAGGTAGAGATCAAGCCCCGGCACATAGAGAATCACATGATTCAAGGGGAAGGTGACCGCCACAGGGGAGAGATCCTCCCCTGCTCCGAGGTTGATCAGCGCCGGGCTTGAATCGATCCCCTTGGCGGAAAGGAGTGACTGCAAGAGCACGACATGATCCTTACAGTCGCCGTAGCGGTTATTCAGGATGGTCTCGACATCGTGCGGCTCAAACCCGCCATCGCCAAGATAGATCGCCACATAACGGATGTTACGGGCCACCCACTCATACAACGCCCGAATGGTTTCGCGCTCGCCCGATATGCCTTTAGTAATCTGATCGGCAAGGGCTCGCACCATGGGGGTGACGCGGACCTTGGGCGCGGCATAGGCCTCATAGCTCTTGCCCACTGCAACGTAATCACTGAACGTGGTGAGCATGATGTGGGGAGCGAAGTAGCTGAAGTGGAGCTGCCCCGGCTCCCGTGGATAAGCATGGGGCTGGCTATAGGTGAAGCGGTAGTGCCGATAGCCTTTGGGCCCCTTTGCAGCTTGCTCGGCTTCTGGCGTGAACGCACCGCCCTGCATGCCTTGGGCCGAAATCTTGAGCGGCAGGCCTGGGTGGACCATGACGTGATATTCGACATGGTCGTGCAGCTCATGCGGCGAGAAGACATCGTGCAAAAAGAACTGGTTGCCGAAGTGGGGCGTGTGCTGATGCGATCGCACCTTCAGGTAAAGGCGGGAGCCGACCTGCACCCTTGGGTAGACGATCACCTTGTTTTTCATGTCGGAGAACATGGGTGCACCGCCCGAGAGCTCTTCCTCCACGGTGCGTATGGCATTGCTCTCGACCTGAATGCGCTCACATTGGGGCGTGATGGTGGCGGCTTCCAGCACCTCAAGCTCTTCAAGGGCTGAGTTAAAGCTCATGATTCTCTCACCGTGATCATTAACCCCAAGCTCGGTCTCAATACGAACCATGTCTTCGATCACCATCTCGTGGGTGCCGTTGGTATGGACCACCACCGTGGTGACCTTGCGCTCATGTGCGATCGGCGGGCGGTAGGCCTCCTGGGCCGAGGTGGGAGAAAACGGCGCAAGCGCAATTGCAGTGGCCATAAGCAGTGCCTGCCTATTCATTGGGGTTAACAAGCTGCTCAAGCCACTGGGGCGCCTTGGGCAGGTGTTCTTCGATCCAATCCTTTGCGGGCTTGTAATCAAGCATTGCAGCGCGGCCCATCCAACGTCGGCAGATCTCTTCGCTTTCTTCCACACCATCGCCATTCTGATAGAGCAGCGCCAGCAGATACATGGCACGGGGCTCATCGAGTTCAGCGGCCCTGGTGAACCAGACGGCAGCCTCTTCATAGTTGGTCATAACACCTTCGCCTTCATGCAGAAGCCACCCCAGATCGGTCATGGCCTTGGCGTTGCCCTTTGCCGCAGCCTGCTGATACCAGATCACTGCCTGCGCGATGTCGCGCTCCACACCGTGACCAAAGTAGTAACAGTCGCCGATCTGACGCATCGCGGCTGTGCCGCCTTTTTCCGCTGACTGGCGATAAAAACGTAGCGCTTCTTTTGCGTCTGCCACACAGGCAAGACCCTGATCGGTCATGAGTCCAAGCAGATAAAGACCATGGACCTCGCCCTGGAAGGCGCAGATGCTGACCCACTTGTAGGCTTCATCGAGATTCTTTTCAACGCCGGCGCCATACCAGTAGTTCAGCCCCAACTGGCCCTGAGCCTCCGGGTAGCCGGCGCGGGCGGCGATTTCACAGTATCGGTTTGATTTGACTGGATCAGCCGGGCAGATTTCCCCATCCCGATAGGCAATGGCCACGCGCCAGGCAGCGTATTCGTGGCCGTTATCGGCAGCCATGGTGAGCCAGCCAAGGCCCCTGGGCCGATCAGCAGTGTCATCGGCATTAAAGAGCCTGCGGCCCACATGGAACTGAGCGTATTTATCACCCATCACTGCGGATCGATTCAACCAGAGCAGGCCTTCCTCTTCATCGGCCTCTACACCCTCGCCATTGAGCAAGTTAATACCCAAGACACGCATTGAGCCGCGATTGCCCTGTGCGGCGCCCAGTCGGTGCCAGTCTGCTGAGAGTTGAAGGTCTTTGTTATCGCGATCGTAAAACCAGCCAAGAAAGAAACTGGCCTCTGCGCATCCTGCCTTGGCAGCCCGCTGAAGCCACGAGAGACCCAGGCTTTCATCCTTGCTCTGACCATAGACCCCAGAGATGTGCGCGATACCCACTCGATGCATGGCCACAGCGCAGCCCATCTCCGCCGCCTGCAGATTGAGGAACCAGGCCGGATGCTCGGGCGTGCCGCCGCGCGGACCGACGATCACCCATTCCTTGCCGTACAT
>VERJ01000082.1 GCA_018882795.1 Burkholderiaceae bacterium
CCGGCAAGAGGCGATGCAAGCCAAACCAAATGAAATACATTGCCAAGGGATAATGAGAAGGTTTATCAGCCCACTCCCGCCACAGCCGATAGAGATTGAGCGGCTTGTAGAGGGATCTGTGCCGAGCCTGAATCTCTGACCACAGCAGGCCATGCAGTCGGTTCGATTTCGATATCAACATACCGGAGCTGCTCACCCGGTAGTGAAACAGCGGCTGCGCAATGCGTAATCCGTGATGCCCATGCCGGCCTAACCGGATGTTGAACTCCCAGTCCTCATATCCCTGCCGCAAGGTTGCATCATAACCACCCACCTCTTCCCAAAGCTGCTTCGGCATCAGCAGACAATACGGCAACTGGTTAAGAAACAGCTGCTCGAAATAGTTGTAATTTTTATGCAATTGGCATGAAGCCTCGCCTTCCAGCCGGGCATCGCAGAACGCAAAATCTGCAGTTGGTGAATCCTTTAAGGCCTGAAGCAATACCATGATGGTCTCTGGTTCGAGCCAATCATCTGCATCCAGCGGCAGTACATATTCGCCGCGTGCGGCACGAAATCCGACATTACGCGCCGCGGGCAAGCCGGTATTGGCCTGCCGCACCAAAGTCACCCCGACCAGGCTATCAAGCAGGCCCAAGGTCTGCGGATCGGTGGAGCCATCGTCAACAATGACAATTTCGACGTGCGGCCAAGTCTGTGCCCGGACAGACTCCAGCGTCTGCCCGAGGGTGGCCCCGCTGTTGTAGCAAGGGATGACAACGCTGACAAGTTCCATCTGCCGATTCACTGATGACGGCAATCCGCCCAGATTTCCCCCCACAAGGTGAAAATCTCCACGGCATGCAAACCTGCGGCGTTGATCTCGGCGTGGAACTCCCCCAACCGATGCTCAATCTTGTGATCATCATCTGAAAAGTAGTTCACGCCGAGCTCCCGTCTGAGCGGCAATTGCCAATCGCGCTCGAAAAGCGGTACCCGAATCAAATAGCGGGAAGCGCGGCTGACGTCTTGCAGCTTGGCCAGGAAGCCTGCACGATCACGCAAATGCTCAAGCACGTTCGAGAGCACGACGACATCCCAGCCGCCGGGTGGCACTTCGCGAGTGGCATCCCCCTCGACAAAAGAAAGGTTCGGTGGATTATCTGCAGAACGTGCCTGGGCCAGGCGTATGCCATTCATCTCGATACCCGTCACCACGCTACGCGGGCGCGCGCGCGCGATACTGCGCGCTACCGCGCCGTACCCACAACCGACGTCCAGCACGCGCTCGCCGTCGCTAATGCGGTCGATGAAAAAGCGATGGTAATCGGTAAGCCGATGCTTGGGATGCTCACCCTTTCCATATGCCATTGCCCGTTCGTTGATCACCCATTCAAGTCGATCTTTCAGGGCGAACAGGCGCTGCAGGCCATCGGCCGGATTGGTGTCGCGGGAATCGAGGACAAACAGGCCTGTTAGCAAACTGCTTCGCAGACGGCCGGGGAGCAGGCGCCAAACCCAGGCCAGCAGATTGGCAACACCGAGCAGGAAAGACTTCAATTTTTCGACTCCAGCAAACGCCTGAATACCTGTCGATGCCGTTCGATCCAGCGCGTGATTTCAAACTCATCCTCTGCACGCTGGCGGGCCGCTGCGCTCATCGCCGGTGCGCCCCGAGCAACTTCGATCATTCCTTTGCCGATTTCCTCAGGCGTCGGTGTGATGGCTATTTCATCCCAACGTTCCGGCACCGGTAAAGCAATTCCGGCCAGCGGCCCAACCAGTTCCGGCACACCACCACTTGCCGAATAGAGCACCGGCAGGCCAGACGCCATGGCTTCCAGCACCGTGTTGGGACACGGGTCCAAATACTTCGTCATGATGTATGCGTCGGCCCTCTGGTAGATGGCAGGTGCCGTTTCCTGTGTATAAGCACCCAGAAAATCGACATCCCCTTCAAGTCCAAGCCGATTCACTTGTCGCAGACTGGCTTCCAGCACCGTATCGGCTACTTGCCCGGCGATCAAGAGTCGTGCATGCAGGCCACCGTCACGCGCTGCCCGCAATCCGGTGATGGAACTCTCCAGACGATACCCCAGATGAGCATCAATCTTACCGGTAAGCAAGAAAGTGAATGGGCGATCCTGATGCACTTGGGCCGGACAAAAACGCAGCGTGTCGATCGCATTAAAC
>VERJ01000020.1 GCA_018882795.1 Burkholderiaceae bacterium
TCTTTCGTCACTATAAGCCCGACCCTCAGACTTACTTAGGGGTCTGCACGGTCTTTGATATTGCACCTCAGGAGATGATGCTCGTGGCCGCCCATAAGGACGATCTCGACGCCGCCGCAGCCCTTGGGTGCAAGACCGCTTTTATCGAGCGACCGTTGGAGTTCGGGCCCAGGGGCCGAGCCGATGTCTCACGCGAAGACCGGTTCACTTTTCATGCGCGCGATTTTCTTGACCTGGCCAACCAGCTAAATTGCCAGTAATGCTGCTAAGTCTCGTATCAGCTGGTGAGCCACTTGGCATACTGGTAGTAAAGTGGCAGCCCCATCAAGAGGTTAAAGGGCAGTGTGATCCCAAGCGATGATGTGAGGTAAATCCCCGGGTTTGCCTCTGGCAACGATGCCCGGCAGGCCGCAGGCGCATCGATGAAAGAGGCGCTGGCACAGATGGCCCCAAATACAAAGGCACCACCCACCGACAGCCCTGCGGCATGTCCGAGCGATACGCCGATCAGTCCGTTAATCATTGGCATCAGGATGCCAAAGCCGAGCATGAATACGCCCACCTGCCTGAACGCTTTGATCTGGCGGGCTGCGGTGATGCCCATCTCCAGCAGAAAGAGCATCAGCATGCCGCGAAAGAGTCCCTCGAAGAAGGGCTGGATTTGGGTGTACTGGCGATCAGTGGCGATAGTGCCAATCAGCATGCCGCCCCCGAGCAGCAGAATACCCCGGCCCCGCAGTACAGACAGCATCAGCTCGCCAATATCATTTTTCTCACCACTTGCCCGACCCATCGCAATACGTGCGATCACCAGCGCGTAGATGACGCCGAATTCCATCAGGGCCACCATTGCAGCAATGTAGCCCTCGCTCGGTGTGCCCATGGCCGCAGCAAATGAGACTGAAGCCAGGAAAGTGGCCGACGACACCGATCCATAGTGGGCTGCAATTGCTGCGGCGTTCGAGATATCGAATCGGCCGAGTCTACGGGTGATGTGGTAAGCCACCGTGGGGATCGCAAAGATCATGAAGATCGTGGCGGCGATGACCGGCAGCACGGCCTCGGCCTCCACCTTAGCCAGTTCCCGGCCTCCCGTGATGCCCAGGGAAAAAAGCAGGTAAATCGACAGCAGCTTGATCACTGCCTCGGGCAGTTCGAGCTCGCTTTTGATAAAGCCGGCGATGGCGCCCAGCAAAAAAGCCAAAACAATCGGCTGAAGCAGATTGGTGAACAGCAAGTCCATACTCGGCATGACAGGCTCCTTGAAGTCGTTTGCCGAGGATTCTAGGAACGCCCTCTGTTTTATTCCAGTTCATTAATTTAACAAGATCATTCACTTTTATTTAAAATAAGCCATGGCCAGTTTGAACTTCCACCACCTGCGTTACTTCTGGGCAATTGCCCATGAGCGCAGTCTGACCAAGGCAGCGGCCAAGCTGCATATTTCCCCTTCTGCGCTGTCCATCCAACTGCGTCACCTTGAGGATCGGCTGGGCCAACCTCTTTTCGATCGTCAGGGCAAGCAGCTCACCCTGACCGAGGCTGGCCGCATTGCTCTTGATCATGCGGACACCATCTTTAAAGCCGGCGATGAGCTGGTGAATACCTTAAAAGGCAGGCCTCTGGGTGCCCAGCCTGTTCTGCGAGTGGGCTCTTCCGCCACCTTGTCGCGTAATTTTCAGATGGAGTTTCTTCGTCCCTTGTTGGAAAGCGCCGAGGCCCATCTGGTCCTGGTATCGGGCAGTGTGCGTGAACTGCTGCTGCAGCTGCAGGACCATACGCTGGATGTGGTGCTCTCCAATCATGCAGTGCCGCGCGAGCGTGGCGCACCGTGGCAAAGCCATCTCATCGCCGAGCAGTCGGTGAGTCTGGTGGGCCGCAGGCCGCGTGGTGCGAAGCGTGCGTTCAGATTTCCGCAAGACCTGCACGGCCAGGCTATCGTGCTGCCGAGTGAGTCAAGCGTTGTGCGTACAGAGTTTGATCTCTTATTGGATAGTGCAGGCGTTCGGCCCAGGATTCTTGCCGAGGTGGATGACATGGCGCTGATGCGTGTCTTGGCACGCGAAAGTGGTGCGCTCACCCTGGTGCCCCCAGTGGTGGTGCAGGATGAACTGCGCAGCGGCCTACTGGTGGAGCGTTACTCCATACCGCAATTACAGGAGAGCTTTTACGCCATCACTGCCAGCCGACGCTATCCATCAGTGGTGTTGCGCAAATTGCTCAAGATCCATCAGCGGGGCTAAGGTGCATCCCCGTGGGGATGCACCTATTTACGACAACACGCTACACAGTCAGATCATACCGATCCGCATTCATGACCTTGGTCCAGACGGCAACAAAGTCTTTTACAAACTTCTCTTCGTTGTCGTCTTGTGCATAGACCTCGGCATAGGCGCGCAGGATTGAGTTCGAACCGAAGACCAGGTCCACCCGGGTGGCTGTGAATCGGGTCGCACCCGTTTTGCGTTCCACGATGTCGTAGCTGTTTATGCCAGTGGGCTTCCAGGTGTAGGACATATCGGTCAGGTTTACAAAAAAGTCGTTCGTAAGCTGACCGACGCGATCGGTGAACGCCCCGTGCTTGCTGCCGCCATGGTTGGTACCCAGCACACGCATTCCCCCAATGAGCACGGTCATCTCAGACGCTGTCAGGCCCATGAGCTGCGCCCGGTCCAACAGGAGCTCCTCTGGCTTGACCACATAGTCTTTCTTCTGCCAATTGCGGAATCCATCCGCCAGCGGTTCCAGTACCGCAAAAGACTCGACATCGGTCTGCTCCGCTGTCGCGTCGCCACGGCCAGGGGAAAAAGGTACCGGCACATTGTAGCCAGCGGCCTTGATGGCCTGCTCAATGCCCACATTGCCCGCTAACACAATCACGTCTGCGAGGCTTGCGCCGCTGCCTTTGGCGATAGGCTCCAGCGCCTTGAGCACCTTGCTCAAACGGGCAGGCTCATTGCCCTCCCAGTCTTTCTGGGGTGCCAGGCGGATGCGGGCACCATTGGCGCCGCCACGGTAGTCAGAGCCACGGAATGTGCGGGCGCTGTCCCAGGCGGTGGATACCATCTCCGAGATCGACAAACCGCTTGCGGCGATTTTGGCTTTGACGACGTTGAGATCAAAGTTCTTGTTACCCGCAGGGATCGGGTCCTGCCAGATCAGATCTTCTTTCGGAATCTCAGGCCCGATGTAGCGGGTTTTGGGACCCATGTCGCGGTGGGTCAGCTTAAACCAGGCGCGTGCAAAGACATCATTAAAGTAGGCCTGGTCTGCCGCAAAACGCTCGGAAATCTTGCGATATTCCGGATCGACTTTGAGCGCCATATCCGCATCGGTCATGACCGGCATGGTGCGAATGCTCGGGTCCTCGACATCAACCGGCATATCTTCTTCGTTGATATTCTTAGGCTTGTACTGCCATGCACCGGCCGGGCTCTTGGTGAGTTCCCAGTCGTGCCTCATCAGCATGGCGAAGTAGCCGTTATCCCACTTTGTCGGATGGGTGGTCCAAGCACCCTCAATACCGCTGGTTACGGTGTTGCGCCCAAAGCCACGGCTCTTTCTGTTCAGCCAACCAAAGCCCTGGGCATCAACATCTTCGCCTTCAGGTGCAGGGCCAAGATCACCCGCATTGCCATTGCCATGGGCCTTGCCGACGGTGTGGCCGCCTGCTGTCAAAGCCACAGTTTCTTCATCATTCATGGCCATACGTGCGAAGGTCACCCGCATGTCGCGTGCAGTCTTCAACGGATCAGGTTGGCCATCCACACCCTCGGGATTCACATAGATCAGGCCCATCATCACTGCGGCCAGTGGATTTTCGAGATCCCGCTCGCCACGATAGCGGCTGCCTTCGCCGCCGCTTTTTTGCAGCCACTGTCTTTCCGAGCCCCAGTAAATATCCTTCTCGGGATGCCAAATATCTTCCCGGCCAAAGGAAAAGCCAAAGGTTTTGAGCCCCATGGATTCATAGGCCACATTGCCTGCGAGAATAAACAGATCGGCCCAGGAGATCTTGTTGCCGTACTTCTTCTTGATGGGCCACAGCAGGCGCCGGCCTTTGTCCAGGTTGCCGTTATCCGGCCATGAGTTCAAGGGCGCGAACCGCTGTGCGCCAGTGCCCGCACCACCCCGGCCGTCGGCGATGCGATAGGTGCCCGCAGCATGCCAGGCGAGACGAATCATTAGACCACCGTAATGGCCCCAGTCGGCGGGCCACCAATCTTTGCTGTCGGTCATCAATGCCGCTAAATCTTTTTTTAGTGCAGCAACGTCGAGCCGCTTTACTTCTTCACGATAGTTCACGCCCTTCAGCGGATTGGTCTTGCTATCGTGCTGATGAAGAATATCCAGATTCAGCGATTCCGGCCACCAGACCGGGTTGCTGGCTGCGTTGGTAGGTGCCCCATGCATGACGGGACATGTTCCTGTGGTTGACATGACGGCCTCCTGGTGAGCAATCAAAGAAGCTCAAGTATCGTTTCGGAAGCTCCGGGAAATCCAACAAATTTTTGCGATCTAGTCTATCGGGAATCCCGATCATCGCCGGTATTGGTCTGCCCAAGCTGCGGTCAGCATGCTCGGTAGTGGTATCCGAGTGGGCTTACGGCAGGGTACCGGCTGCGAACCGAACGCGAATCCGGACTCCCTCGCCAGGTGTGCGATCCTCAATCTCCACTGTCGCACTATGTTGATTGGCGATTTCCTGAACAATCGCAAGCCCTAGGCCGGTACCGGAGGCGCTAACGCCAGGGGGCCGATAGTAGGGGATGAATACTTTTGATTTCTCCTCGTCTGGGATTGCCGGCCCAGCATTTTCGACGGATAAGGACACTGTGTTATCGAGACCGTGAACTCCGATTGAAATGACACCGGGTGAACCACCATGAATAGAGGCGTTTTCAATTAGATTCTGAATCAAGCTTTCTATTTTGGTTTTTTCGGCATAAATAAAAACGGGCCCTGCATTATTGACCTCTATCTTTTGATGCCGCTGCTCAGTAATGGGTGCCATCATATTGACCACCTGGCGGCAACTGGCTGCAAGATCAAGGCTGGTCTTTTCTTCAAATCCAACAGAACTGCTCACCCTGGAATACACGAGTAATTGTTCGGCAAGCTTCTTTGCGCGATAGGAGGCTTCCAGCGCCTGTGTCACAGACTCCTTGATCTCGTGTGGCGAGGTTGCGGCATCAGCATTTTGCAGGTGAAGGTGTATCGCCGCCAGCGGTGTACGCAACTCATGAGCCGCAGAGTCGGTAAAACGCTGTTCCCGGACGAAGGCTGAACGCACCCGGCTTAAAAGCTTATTGAGTTCGCCTGCCACCAGCTGCAATTCGTTCGGCATATTGTTAAGCCTGATCGGCTCGAGCGAGTTGGGTTCGCGTTGGGCAATGCTATGCGCCAAATTGTCGACCGGTTTGATTGCGCGTAAAGCGAGTAAGTGCGTCACGAGTAAAAGCAGAATCGCACCAACTACGAGGGGTGTCAGGATAGCAATACTCATTTCCTCTGACATCTCTTCGCGAAATTCATTTTTTTCCGCAGCAAAAATCCAGATCACACCGGATTGCAATGCAAAGACTTGCCAGATTTCGTTATTGACCACGTGCTCATGAAAGCCTGCTATGCGCGGGCCAAGCATCTCTGTTGGTGCGGTTGCGGATTTCGCGAGTAACCGATTGTCTTCGCCCCAGACCTGAAAAGAGAGTTTGCTCTCATAGGGATGGCCATCCTCGGAAGGGTGGTCGATTCTGGCGTGCTCAAGCGCCAGGGGCAAAGTAATGACAATTGGCTGTGTCACGGTCGCCTTTTCCAGCTGACGTGCGAGGAGCGCTTCCAGAACTCGCGCTGAAGTCGCCAATCGGGCGCTAAAAACCTCGTCTGCCTCGTGTTCGCTTACTTCTTTTGCAACAAACCCAGTGACACCCATAATGAGCACCATGGAGACTGCCGTGGCCCACAAAAGACGAGTGCGTAGCGAATAGGCTGTTCTTGACATTAATTTAAGTTCCCAAACCGATATCCGACACCGCGAACTGTCTGCACGATCTCGCTATGCAGCTTGCGACGCAGATGATGCACATGGACATCGATTGCATTGCTTTCGGTATTTTCCCCTACGCCGTAGAGCGCCCGTTCAATTTGATCCCGTGAGAATACGCGTGAGGGGCTCTCTGCTAGTAGCCTAAGTAGCATCCATTCCCGTCTTGGCAGGTCTACATTGGCGTTCTGCCAACTCACTGTCATGGCATCAAGGTTGAGCAGAAGGGGGCCACGCTGAATTGTGTTGGAGGCAACATTCGCACGGCGGCGTTCTAATACCCGCGCACGTGCCAAAAGCTCCTCCAGTTCAAATGGTTTCACTAGATAATCATCTGCGCCGATATCCAATCCCTGTATTCGGTCGGCTATTTTGTCTCTGGCTGACAAGATAATGACGGCGAGATCAGACTTCGATGAGCGTAGCGCCCGCAATACCTCAATGCCATCTTTGCTGGGTAGGCCAAGATCCAGAATCATTAAGTCGAAATTGCCTGATTTGGCCAGACTGAGACCCTCATCGCCGTCCGGGGTGTGTTCGACGGTGTGGTGGGCGCGCTCAAAGGCTGTCCGCAGTCCCGAGGCGATCATGTCGTCATCTTCGACAATCAGGACTCTCAATTTAGGCTCCTGCAGGCGGCGGTTTAAGTCAGCGGCGTTTCTCCGCAATTTTAGCCAACAATTGATCAATCTCCTGGCGGCGACCGTCATCTGCTACCTCACGACCTGGCCGTGCCGCCGCTTGGCGGGCCTTTTTCAGCGCTTGTTCGGCCCCGGTATGGTCGCCGCTACGAAAAAGAAACTCTCCATAAAAAAAATTGGCGTCGATACCGGTTGGATTTACTGCGAGTCCCTGACGGAGAAACTCGAGGGCCTTTTTATCGTCACCAAAACCGATCGGCCAGCTTGGTACCTGGTAGTAGAGGGATCCCAGGCTGGTGAGTGCCGAGCCGTCGAGTGCTTTAGGGTCGATTTCGATAGCCCGCTCCAGGGTTCTTTTCGCATTTTTAACGTGGGATAACGCACCCAAGCCGCCCTTTGCTCCAGCGTAGGATCCCTCAATGATGCCGTACCAGATGAGGGCGTCCGGGTCGTTGGGGGTACGTGAGGCGTTGGCGGCTGCCTGTTTAACCAAGACAGCGAACTTCTCTTCCTGATCATTTTTGGGGCTCTTGTACTTGATCTCAGCCCATTCCTTTTGTAGCTGGGCGACTTCTGGTGACAAGGCAAAGGCTTGTGAATAGGTCAATAAGCATGTCGCTGTAATCAAGCAAATTTTCTTAAACATAATGGCTCCTGTTGATGTTATGCGTTTTTAAAGGCCTGACGAATACGTGGGAGTTGCTTTCTTATTGCGCCACTCACGATCCCAGGCAATACTTGATTTATTGCAGCAAAGAACTTTTCGGGAAAACCGACGCATTGCGCTACTCGGCGTTCGCCGCAGAATCGTAAAAACTCCCGGGCAACATCCCTTGGATGATCTTCCTGTACTCCGAGATCATGATTCAGGGATCGAACCGCCTCACTATTCAGTTCAGTCTGCGTCGCGCGGGGCGAAAATAGCCTGACAGCGATTCCCGTGCCGTAGAGTTCACGATCGAGGGCCTGTGTAAATCCACGGATTGCATACTTTGTTGCGCAGTAAACAGCAAATCCCGGATAGCCGATATAGGCAAAGCTTGAGCCAATATTAATCATCTGACAGCGCTGACCTTTTGCGGCTTCTTTACGTAGATTGGGTAACAATATTTGCGACAAACGCACCACAGAGTTGATATTAAGGTTAATCAACTGATCAATAGAGTGGGATGACTGCTGGTCAAACTCGATAAACTCACTTGTTCCGGCATTATTCACCAGCAGATTGATCCCGCCATGTTTCTCGACCGAGGCGCTGACCTGATGAAGAAATGCATTGTCAGTAAGATCGCCGTCGAGAATGACAACTTGTTTACAGGGTAGAGTATCCCGAATGGCTTCTAGGTCCTTTCGGTGTCGTGCAAGGAGAAACAAAGTCTCGCAGTGGGGCGCAAGCGCGATGGTGATTTCACGCCCAATGCCACGGGAGGCGCCGGTGATTAGCGCTCGGTAGGGTTTTTGAGGCATTTATAAGCCTTTCAATAGTGTCTATATTTATTTTGTGAGGCGCGGGAGCGTCCGAAATATCTCTCCGTAGAGCCAATAGAATCTCTTTGCGCAGTAAAGGATCTGTACCTGGTCTTCCGGGTGGTTGATGTTATTGATGAGTGTTTTGAAAAATTCAACATGATCAATATCTAAACTGCCATGTGAATTCAGGTAAGAAAACGCTTGATCTGGCAGCCCAAGCGCCGTCTGGATGGACGCAGCTGCTCGTGTTGCCAAGGCAACACTGGTACCTTCGAGCACGTGAACCATGCCGAAAAACCCGATCGGATTTACCCTGTCGACTTGATGGTAAGCATAGGCCACCATCATTTCAGCTGCGGCGCCGGGTTCACTTTGACGCACACGTTCAGAGTCTCCACCGGCGGCGGCAATATCCGAGAGTATCCACTCATCATGGCCGATCTCCTCTTTGATGTATTCCGCAATCGGTTCAAGGACCCATTGCTGATGTGGCCTTAAGCGTGATCCTGTTGCCATCAGCAGTGGCACGGTATGTTTCACATGATGATAGGCCTGCTCAAGAAAGGCCAGGTAGTCCTCCCGGGTGAGCACACCGCCCAGCGCGTCCTGAATTACAGGGGTGCTAATGAGTGAGGCGCGATCGGCTGCTGTGTTGCTTGTGAGGTGATTAAAGAAACTTTCCACTGGAAAATGCTCCTGTTATGTACGTGTCATTGGGTCTGAGGATAGGTAACGGCTCGTAATCGCATCACGCTTCATGCGTCCGTTTAATGTGAGCATTCCATTTGCAGGGGAAAAAGGCTCCTCCAGGACATGCCAGCTGTCGATTTGCGCGTAGTCGGGCAATTGCAGGTTGGCTTTATCGACTGCTTGCGCAATCACTTCTCGGGCTGTGTCCGGATCTTGCGGGACAATCAGTGCGGCCAGCTTTGACCGTGATTCGCCATAAACGAAAGCCTGTGCAATAGCATCGCAACTGATCAGCAGGGCCTCTGGCCATTCTGGAGATACATTTCTGCCAAAGCTGGTGATTAACTGATTTTTCTTGCGTCCTGTTACGTGCAGAAATCCATCGGAATCAAGTTGACCAAGATCTCCTGACGCTACCGTTTCGGTTGGAAGATCAAGATGATGTTGCTGCGCCCACTCCTGTGATGTGCTGATGAGAATTTCACCATCGTTAGCAATGGTGACCCGGAGGTGCGGCAGGGGCTGCCCCACGCTTCCCACCAAGTCTCCATGGGGAAGGTTCAAGGCAACAACAGATGCGGTTTCGGAGAGCCCGTAGCCCTCATAAACCGGTAGCCCAATTGCTCTGGCACGTTGAATTAGGGTTGGGGGAACCTTGCCTCCGCCGACTGCGATGAATCTCAGATTCGGCAGAGAATCTGCAGACGACTCAAGGTGCGTGGTGATATCTTTCAGCATTTGTGGCAGCAAGATCACACTCTGGGTCTCACTACTGCGAATGAGCGCAATCGCCTTTGAGGCGTCGAACGCTGAAGATCCAGATAGTCCAGTTTCCGAGAGCGGGAACACCACCACTTCTGCCCCCATCAATAGCCCGGTGTAAACGCCTGCAAGGTTCTCCAGCAGCACGCTAAGCGGTAGCATCACCAGGTGTCGAACAAGGCGTTGAGGTTCCAGCGCACTCTGCAGGGATTTGGCAACCGCCCACTGCTGGTCAGCGGTGAGACAGATGCCTTTTGGCTGAGCGGTGCTACCCGATGTAAAAGTTACTTTCTGATACTTACTTGTGGTGTGTCCCGACGCGGCGCTCTCCGGTGATAGGTACAGCCCGAGCGTATCGAGACCTGCAATCTGTGTCGTAAGCCGCCATTCCTTCAGCAGTGCTAAATGGTGACCACGAGGCGCGAGAATGGCTTTTATATTGCGAGACTCCAAGAGATGCAGGATTTGTGTCGCGGTAAAAAACCCGGGAATCGGAATCACCGTGAGCGGCAGACACTGCAATCCTAGGTCAGCAATGACCCAATCCAAGGAATTCTCGGAAAGAATTCCCACCGCATCGCCAGCTGATAGTTGCTGGCCTACAGCGTGAGCCACACTGTTGACGCGCTCTAGGAGGGCATCGCGCTCTACGCGCTGATGCTGTCCTCTCAGGTTCGCAGCCGGGGAGATGAGATCCTTAATTTTCTGGGAACATGCACGCATATGCTTTGTCCGTGTCTCCATACATTACTTCTGGGCTTGTGCTGTAGTACGAACCCCATTGGTTTGCAGTGCGTCCAAGTCGGCTTGGATCAGCAGCTTGCAGTGCGATTGGCTCGAGCCCCAGCCGTTGAAAAGCGTTTTTCAAAGATTGGGTTGCTGTAAAAATTACCCATCGAAAGCGCCGTCGATACAAATAGCGCGTCATTTCTCGAATAATTCTTCGCGCCATGCCGGGTGACTCAGCGGCGAGATTGCCTACTTCGACCAAATCCCAGCGTGATACCCGTTCGGCAGTGAGTTTTTCCGCCTCCACTGTTCCTACGAGTCGTTCGATGGATCGATCCAGATATTGCTCGGCAAATGCGCCTCGGTGGGCGAGTGGGGTAAAGCCAACCGCCGCGACCCATTGACCTTCGGCATTCCGAAAACCGATTAATACATCCAAGAAGAAACTGAGGTTCGCCTGGTACCGTTGACGGTAGACCTTTGCGATAAAAGCTTCGAGATCTTGCCGTAGCGGATGGTATCGGTCGACAAGAATTGGCTTGAACTCAGCGGCTGTCACTATAACGGTCCTGATGTCTCGGAACCGGGAGTGTCTTCGACAAAGATTAAGGTGACATTAAGAGTTCTCTGGGCGGACCTTCTCCCTGGGTTTAACAGGGTTTTGTTGCCTAATGTCCTGGATTGATCGCGCTATCGCTCGGTGATGGCGACCGACTTGATCTGCGCCCAAACATGGGTGCCTACCTGAATTGGCAGGGCAGCAACTGCTTTTCGTGTGATGCGGGCAAGTATCTGCTGATTTTGATGGCGCAAGGCCACCAGACAATGTGCTGGATGAGTATCGCCGTGAATCGCATCGACAACGGCGGGTAGGGTGTTTTGAATCGAACTGCTGTTGGGTTCTATCGTTGCGATGCTCACATCATTGGCATGAATATGAATCCGCACATGGGCTCCAATCGAGAGATCTTCTTGGCGTACCCAGAGATTCCCACCATTGAGACTAATGTTGGTGAGATGAAATGTGTTGTCGTGTTTCTGCACGATGCCGCTGATCACCGCCCCCGCCTCCCCGCCCACGGCCGAAGCGAATATGGGATCTGCCAGTACCTGTGGCAGGGGACCATGAATCTTGGCCTTGCCGCTATCGAGCAGCACGACATGATCTGCAAGCCGCGTGAGCTCCTGCATGTTGTGGGTTACATAAAGCATGGGGATATGAAGTTCATGGTGTATTCGCTCAAGCCAGGGCAGAATCTCCTGACGGCGCGCACTATCAAGCGATGCCATCGGTTCATCCAAAATCAGCATCCTGGGCTGCGTTGCAAGCGCACGGGCAATGGCCACACGCTGGCGCTCCCCGCCGGATAGGCCTTGTACGGACCGATCTAAAAGCGCCTCGATACCGAGAAGTTTTACAGCATCCTCTAGCGCCTCGCGCGCTCCAGTCTTTTTTGCCCTTTTCACACCGTAGTTCAGATTAGCCCGGACATCCATGTGTTCAAACAGGCTTGCCTCCTGAAAGACATAGCCTAGCGCACGATCCCAGGTAGGGACCCATATCTGTCGTGCGCTGTCTTGCCAGATTTCATTGCCGATTGAGATCGCCCCTTGGCCGTGCTCAAGTCCGGCCACGCATCTGAGCAGGGTGGTTTTCCCGCTGCCGGAAGGGCCAAACAGAACAGTGATCCCTCGAGCGGGAAGCGCGAGATCCACTGCGAGTTCAAAATTCGGCCGCTTAAGCTGAAGCGCAAGACGAAAGGCTGATTCCGGTGTCATGGCATGACCCGATCCACGCGTTTTTTCAGAAACGACAGTGAAATCAACACCACAAACGAAAATACCACCATTCCGGCGGCTAACCAGTGGGCCTGTGTGTATTCCATGGCCTCGACATGGCCGTAGATCTGGGTGGAGATGACCCGGGTCTGGCCAGGAATATTGCCGCCGATCATCAACACCACACCGAACTCACCCACGGTATGGGCAAAGCTCAGCACAGTTGCTGTGAGCAGACCCGGCTTGGCCAGCGGAAGCGCTACGGAGAAAAATGCATCTAAGGGTTTAGCGCGTAGTGTGGCAGCCACTTCCAGTGGCCGTTGTCCAATCGCCTCAAATGCATATTGAATCGGCTGTACTGCAAACGGTAGAGAAAAAATAATCGATCCAATCAGCAGCCCACTGAAAGAAAACGACAGCAGGCCAATGCCGAGGGACTGGGTCAGCATGCCGATCCAGCCATTGGGGCCAAGCAGCACCAGGATATAAAACCCAAGCACCGTGGGCGGCAACACCAGGGGCAGGGTAACCAGCGCAGCAACCGGGGCCCGCCATTTGGACCGTGTCTGAGAAAGCCACCATGCCAATGGTGTCGCAATCAGTAACAAGATCGCCGTGGTGAGTGCAGCCAGCTGGACGGTGAGGCCAACCGCCTGCCAGGCTTCAGTGCTGATTGGACTGGACATATCGCTACTGTTTCGAGGATTGGTGTTTAGACAGCTATTCGGCCGTGTAGCCAAATCCGCGGATTATGGCCCTGGCCTTTTCGCTGCGAAGGTAACGCATGAAGGCATCAGCCGCCACATTCTCTTTACCGCGAGTGAGCATCACCGCATCCTGACGGATCGGTTGATGCAGGTGTGGTGGAATAATCCAGCCCGAGCCCTCTTTGATTTTGCCGTTCTCATAGACCTGGGATAACGCCACAAATCCCAGCGGGGCATTTTCGGAGGAAACAAACTGGAAGGTCTGGTTAATGTTCGCGCCCTCGACAAGCATCGGGGTCAGGCTGGCGGTGAGCCCAAGTTTATCCAATGTCTCCATCGCGGCGGCACCATAGGGTGCGAGTTTTGGGCTGGCAGTGGCCAGTTTGTTGAATTTTCTTGATTTGAGGATTTCGCCTTGTGGGTCTACGAAACCTGGCTTCTTGCTCCATAACACCAGCTGTCCGATGGCATAAGTGAATTGCGTGCCAGGCACCCCCAGTCCTTCCCGCGCGATTCGGGCGGGAGTCTCATCATCTGCGGCCAACAATACCTCAAACGGGGCGCCGTTCTTGATCTGCGCATAAAACTGCCCAGTTGCTCCGAAGGCCAGGATGGCCTTGTGTCCGGAGTCTTTTTCGAACTGCTGCGCAATCAGCTTCACCGGCGCAGTAAAGTTGGAGGCCACAGCGATACTGACCTCCGCCGCCCAGGCACCAAGCGGCAGACAGAGTGCCGCTATCAATACAAGCAGTCGATGTGGGCTGGATACGCCCATTGGGTCCTCCGAGATGGTGTAAGAGGCCCTAGTCTAGCAAGCGGTGAGAGGCAGTGAGGTGAGGTAGCAGGCTAACCGCCTGGTAATCGGACCAGATTTCGTACGCGGCCATATCGCAAAAGATAAGTTTTGCCTCAGTATTCCTCCGGGACAAACATTTCTGGGGGAATCGGACCACGAAGGTAGTCCGGGTTGTGCACGCGTGCGGGTAGCGTCACCTCGGGATGCGCCACCTCCCGATAGGGGATCTGCCCCAGCAGGTGATGGATGCAGTTTAGTCGCGCGCGCTTCTTGTCGTTGGCTGCCACGATCCACCAGGGGGCCTCTGGAATATGTGTGCGCTCGAGCATAGTTTCTTTTGCTTTGGTATAGCTTTCCCAAAGCCTGCGAGACTCAAGATCCATCGGGGAGAGCTTCCATTGTTTTAATGGATCACTAATGCGCATAGTGAATCTTAGGTGTTGCTCATCATCTGAAATCGAAAACCAGTACTTGATCAGATAAATACCTGATCGCACCAGCATGCGTTCGAATTCAGGAACTGTGCGCATGAACTCTTCATATTCATTGTCTGTGCAAAATCCCATGACCCGCTCGACACCTGCCCGGTTATACCAACTCCGATCAAAAAGCACGATCTCCCCGCCGGCAGGCAGATGGGGCACATAGCGCTGGAAATACCACTGGGTTTTTTCCCGCTCGTTGGGTGCAGAGAGTGCCACCACACGGCATACCCGGGGGTTGAGTCGTTGGGTGATGCGCTTAATTGCGCCGCCTTTTCCGGCGGCATCGCGGCCTTCGAAAATCACCGCGACCTTTAGCTTTTTGTGAACAACCCAGTCCTGCAGCTTGATCAGTTCGCCTTGGAGCCGGAATAGGCTGCGAAAATACTTTAGCCGCTGAGCGCGCTCATCCTGATTGAGGCTAACCTCGTTGAATCGCTCGTCATCTTGCTCAAGCTCAAGTTCCTCGTCATAACTGTCAAGGGTCTCTTCACGAATGCGGGCTGCCAGGGAGTCGTGATCCATAGTCGTCACCTTTTGGCGCAGAAAACCCTGATTTTGGGGGAGAAAAATGACAGTTTTATGACGGTCTATAGGCCTGGTATTTCGCCTTCTTTGTAGACACTGCTTGTTATTGAGTTTGTCTAAACTTCTGAAATGATGGATTTCGGGTTTATAAAAATCACACAAAAGCTGGTGATCAATCTCCTACGCTGGGTGATTGCGTTGCATCCTCTGCAGCAGGCTGTTGCCGCCCGGCCTTTTGTCACGGATGATGCGCGGCTGACCAGTGCGCAGAGCTGTCAGCTGGAGAGCTGGACACGCTCGTATCGGCACAGCACCGAAGTTTGGGCATTGCCCGCCTGCAACCCTTGGGGTAATTTGGAGCTGACACTTGGCGTGGGTCATGCCCTTTATGACACCTATTCCACTTCGGACTATGTGTTTCAGGCCAAGACACTGTTTCGGGAGCTGACCGCCGGTGGTGTGGGTTGGGGCCTGGCTGCTGGCCGTGTCCTGCATCCAGGAATCGCTCCTGGACCCAATCTTCTGGGTAATCAATATTTTTACCTGCCAATTTCTTATGCAACCCCAGATGGTAGGCAGGTGATTCATCTGAATTTGGGGGTGCTGCGCGATCGTGCGAGGGACAAGAATCTGGCGGCGATGGGGCTTGGGCTAGAGCTTAACCAAACTGATCGCCTCCAGTGGATTGCTGAATCCTTTGGAGAGCAGAATGCATTGCCCTTTTTTCAGGCGGGCCTGCGTTATGCGGTGATCAGAAACCTGTTACAAGTGGATGCCACGCTGGGTGGCCAGGCGGGGGGAAGCGTTTCGACCCGGTGGTTTAGCCTTGGCCTTCGGTTTACACCTGAAAGGGTGTTGAAGCGCTGAGTCCAGGTGTCGTCACATTAGCGTCACAATCGTTTCATAAAATCGGTGGGGAAAGGCGATCAGCGATGAAATACAACATTCTTTTTCTTTGTACGCACAACTCCGCCCGATCCATTATCGGAGAGGCATTGGCTGCAACACACAAAAGCGGCCGCTTTATAGGATACTCCGCCGGTTCCACGCCCGGCACACAAGTCAATCCGTTTGCCCGGGAAATCGCTTTATCGCTTGGCGTTCCGGAATCTAGGCTACGCAGCAAAAGCTGGGATGAGTTCGGCAGGCCCGATGCGCCAAAGATGGATTTCATCATCACGGTCTGCGATAACGCCGCCGGAGAAGTCTGCCCGGTCTGGCCCGGGAACCCGGTGACCGCCCACTGGGGATTTCCGGACCCCTCGCAGGTACAGGGCTCGGATGATGAGAAGCGGCGGGCTTTTCGGGAAGTGATGCAGGGATTGCTGCGCCGAATCGATGCGCTCGCTGCCTTACCGTTAGAAAAGCTTGATGCCATGAGTCTGCAATCCGAACTGCGTCGGCTGGCCTAATCATGACCATCTTTGAGCGCTATCTCACCCTCTGGGTAACGCTTTGCATTGTGGCGGGCATCGGATCAGGGCAGGTCATGCCCGGGTTTTTTCAGGCGGTTGGTGGACTGGAGATTGCGCAGGTCAATCTGCCAGTCGGCCTGCTGATTTGGGTCATGATCATCCCCATGCTGGTTCGGGTGGATTTTGGTGCCCTGCACGAGGTGCGCCAGCATATGCGTGGAATAGGGGTCACGCTGTTTGTGAACTGGCTGGTCAAACCATTTTCCATGGCGCTACTGGGCTGGATTTTTATTCGCCAGATTTTTGCGCCTTATCTTCCGGCCGAACAAATTGATAGTTATATCGCGGGGTTGATTCTGCTTGCTGCTGCACCCTGTACCGCGATGGTGTTTGTGTGGAGCCGACTGACCAATGGCGATCCTCTATTCACTCTCTCGCAGGTGGCATTGAATGACACCATTATGATCTTTGCCTTTGCGCCGATGGTGGCGTTTTTATTGGGCATTTCATCGATTACCGTACCCTGGCCCACGCTGTTGATCTCCGTAGTGCTGTATATCGTGATTCCCGTGGCCATTGCACAGATCTGGCGTAAGGCCCTGCTCCGAAAGGGTCAGCAGGCATTTGATCGCGCCATGCAATCCATTGGCCCCTGGTCGATCGCCGCGCTGTTGCTCACTCTGGTGTTGCTGTTCGGTTTTCAGGGCAAAGCAATTATTCAGCAGCCACTGGTAATCGCCTTATTGGCGGTGCCAATTCTGATTCAGGTGCTCTTTAACTCTGCGCTCGCCTATTGGTTGAACCGCAGGTTAGGTGAGAAACACAGCGTAGCCTGCCCATCAGCCTTGATCGGCGCCTCGAACTTCTTTGAATTGGCCGTCGCGGCTGCGATTGGCCTATTTGGCTTTGAGTCAGGTGCGGCGCTTGCCACTGTGGTGGGCGTGCTGATTGAGGTGCCCGTAATGCTCCTGGTGGTGAGTGTCGTGAATCGTTCTAAAGCCTGGTATGAAAAAGGTCTATGTTGAATAATCTTCTAGGCTGTCCACGGTGTTTCTCGTCTGTTTCCGCAGATATAGAAAAGGGGTGGAAGAACTCCACCCCTTCATGATGACGCTCCGTAAACTACGGAGTTGATACGGCAAAGCAAAATTACTTCTTGGCTTCTGCTTTTTTCTCTTCTTTCTTGGCTGCGGGAGCTGCAGTCTTGGCGTCAGCTTTTTTCTCTTCTTTCTTGGGGGCATCAGCAGCGAAGGCGGACACGGCGAAAGCACCAGCAACAGCAGCGGCGATCAGTTTTTTCATGGTATTTCCTTTGTAGATAACAATTTAATCTTCCGAACCTTGTCCGGATGAGGGCGCGGAAACATTCCGTGCTTAGTCGCTAAAACGGTCGAGCACACATCGCGTTGACGATTCCCCTAAACAAATTGGGAATAAGCAAATCACCACTTGATCGGATAAGTTGTTACTTGTTCGATCCAAGAATCAGCGCTTATTCAGTCAGTTTGCAAGCAGCTCGAGCAGTTCCCGCTGTTGTATCAGGGACACTGTTTATCCCTAACCCTTATCCCCGATGCCATGAATACCTGGACTTCCCTACGCACTACCCTCGATGGGTTAGAGATCGAGAGTGGCTATAAAAAAATCGATCCCATCAGCCAGCGGATCTTAGAGTGGATCGCGATCCGGAATAAGATGGAGGCGCCACTGCACGTTCAAGAAATCATCATGAAATCTCAGGTGGCCTCGCCAGCCACCGTGCATAAGTCGCTATCTGCTTTGGAATACCGAGGTCTGATTACCATCACGATTGACGCCAACGATACCCGGCGCAGAATTGTGACTGCGACTGCAGCAGCTGAGAAGCTGCTCTCTAAACTCTCCCGAGGCGTCGAAGCCTGGGCTAAATCAGTAGCGAGGCTCTCCGAGGGGCGCGGCAACACTCTCGGTAGATAGAGGCAGAAGTTTCGCTGTCAATTATTTACTCACCTGAAGCCGATTGATGTATTCAAGCAGCGACAGGATGCGCGCGCGAACGATGGCTTCTTCGTTGTAGCGCTGCTCCATGTAGTACTCTGCTGCGCTCATTCGATAGACCTGGCCCCACACCGGCATCTCCCGGGTGCCGTGGGCGCTCGTGTCCTCGCCCGAGACGCTCTTGTACAAACGATCCATTGGGAAGATGCCACCATTATTTTTGGACAGCAAAGTCAGATCCGGTGGGCTTTTGCGCAGCCATGGGGTGACGGTCCCGGACCCCTTGCCATTGACGCCATGGCAGCTTGCGCAACTATTTTCGAATTCCCGCTTGCCGATATCCAGACCCTTTGTTTGGGCAAGGATTGGCGCGGATACCGTCAGCATCAGCGTGCCACCGAGAATTAGGGGCATTAGCGAAGCCTGTTTCATCATCATCGGCCTTTCTTGAATAGTTGTTGCACGCAATTAAACGTGAATCGACAGATGAGTCTCCACGGTGCTCGTGGAATATCTGTTGATTGATTTCCTCACGCTGCGTTGGCAGGGTGAGCCTGAGAGTTGTCAGACTCCACCCATTATGGCGACTGTCCCACTTGTTGCTGATGTGTTGTATCGATCTACGGATCCCGGCCAATTCAGCTTCCGCAGTACGTCGGAGCTAGAAGATCTCCCCGAACTGATTGGGCAGTCCCGCGCACGAACTGCGATTGAGTTCGGAGTGGGCATTCCACATGCGGGCTATAACATCTTTGTTGCTGGACCAGCTGGCAGTGGCAAGCAGACGTTGGTGCGTCAGCTGGTGGGCGAGCGTGCGCGACAATCCGCACCACCATCAGACTGGTGCTATGTGCATAACTTTGCCAATCCTTATAAGCCGAGTGTGATTGGTCTTCCAGCGGGCCTAGGGCGGGAGCTTCATGATCAGATGGTCCAGGCTGTGGAGTATCTGCGCAACGCGATCCCCGCCCTCTTTGCCAGTGACGAGTACCGGGCAAAGCACGACGAAATCATGAAAGCCTTTGTTGAGCGCCAGGAAGAGGCATTTAAGGCCCTGGCCGAGCGCGCCAGATCCCTTGGTGTCGCCTTTCTGCGGACACCCCGTGGATTTGCTTTTGTGCCGGAAAAGGATGGTGAGGTACTCAAACCAGAAGATTATGAGAAGCTTCCAGAAAAAGATAAAGATCGTTTGCTGGAGACCACATCTTCGCTACAGACCGAGCTTGAGAAGATTCTTGAGACCATTCCACATTGGTGGCGTGAGCGTAGCGAGAGCCTGAAAAATCTCAATCGGGAAACGCTGCGATCCATTGTGCGTCAGATGCTTCACGGCATGCGCCGACGCTTTTCCGCCTATCCGCCCGTCTTGCACTACCTTGATGCGGTGGAGGAAGACATGGCGGACCATTCAGAGAGTTTTCGCTCTGCGGAGGAGGTTCCTGCTGAGGTGCATGAACACCATGCTGTGGAAACAAAAAGCATGCAGTTCATGCACCGGTATCGCATCAATGTGCTGGTGGGTAATGGAGAGCACGCCGGGGCGCCGATCGTGGCTGAGGAAAACCCGACTTATGCCAACCTGATGGGCCGCATTGAGCATATCTCTGAGATGGGCACCCTGGTCACTAACTTTACGCTGATCAAGCCGGGCGCTCTGCATCGCGCTAACGGTGGTTATCTCCTGCTGGATATTCGAAAGCTGCTGATCCATCCGTTTTCCTGGGAGGGGCTCAAACGCGCACTTCGTTCACGCGAAATTCGCATTGAGTCGCTCCCACAGATGGTGGGTCTCGTCAGTACCGTGTCGCTTGAGCCGGCCCCGATACCGATGGAGGTGAAGGTGATCTTGTTTGGTGATCGGATTTTTTATTACCTGTTGTGTGAATACGATCCGGACTTCGCTGAATTGTTCAAAGTGGCCGCTGATTTTGATGATCGTGTGGTCCGGGATGCAGCATCCAACAAGCTCTATGCGCAGATGCTGGCATCCATGGCCAGGCAACATGGTTTGACGCACCTTGATCCTGCCGGCGTTGCCCGGGTTATTGACTATGGGGCTCGGGCCATTGGCGATGCTGAGCGTCTGACGACTCATGCCCGAAGTGTGCTTGATTTGTTGCAGGAGGCGGATTTCATTGCCCGGGCCGCTGGCGCTCATGTGATTTCGGCACCCCATGTCCAGCAGGCAGTCGATGCCCAGATTTATCGGCTTGATCGTGTAAGAAATCGCCTCCAGGAGGAGATTCTTCGCGGCACGCTGCTGATCGACACCACATCGTCGGTGGTTGGACAGATTAATGGATTGTCGGTAATCCAGCTCGGAGGATTTGCCTTTGGGCAGCCGGTGCGTATTACCGCACGCAGCCGGTTTGGATCTGGGGAGATGATCAATATTGAGCGCGAGGCCGACCTGTCGGGGGCCCTGCATTCTAAGGGGGTGTTGATCCTGGCGGGATTTCTGGCAACGCGTTTCGCCAAAAGTCAACCCTTTGCGCTGACCGCGAGCCTTGTTTTCGAGCAGTCTTATGCGCGGGTGGATGGAGACAGCGCATCGCTTGCAGAGCTCTGTGCCCTGATGTCGGATCTTGCGTCGGCGCCGATCCATCAGTCAACCGCAGTGACCGGTTCGGTGAATCAGATGGGGGAGGTACAACCTATTGGCGGTGTCAACGAGAAGATCGAGGGTTTTTTCGATATCTGTTCAGCCCGGGGTCTCGATGGTCGGCAGGGCGTGGTGATTCCGATCGGCAATGTTCCCCACCTGATGCTCAAGCGTCAGGTGGTGGATGCAGTCAGAAGATCGGAATTTCATGTTTATGCGGTCCGCTCTGTCGATGAGGCCATGGGGCTTTTGACCGGGCTCGCTGCGGGAGAGCCCAACCCAGCCGGTGTCTATCCACGGCGGACTATCAATGGCCGTATCGCAGATCGGATCCATCGGCTCGGCGGAATGCAAAAGACCTACAAGCGCAGGACCACTGAGGCGGTTGTGTTGCGACATACGGGAAGATAAAGAGAGGAGCATCGCATGGGCAACAACTCGGCCGGAGAGTCCGGATCACGCCAGCTGCTGTATTCGACATCGCAGCTCAGCGCGGTGGTGGAGACCATGGCGCGTCGTGCTTACGGAATTCTTGCTGGGAGCACCAAGGTGGCCATTGTGGGTGTTTTACGTCGGGGTGCACCGCTTGCGGACATGTTGACTGAACTGCTGGTGCAAAAGTACAGCATGGGTCGGCCGCTGCGTATTGATATCGCCGTGAAACGTTATGCCGATGATCTGACGCTGCTCTACCCAGAGACCCGCATTGAGGAGCCTCACGAACTGACCTCGGTGGATTTGACTGGCTATCATGTCTTGATTGTTGATGATGTGATTCATGGGGGCTATTCGCTGCTTCGGGTAGTCGAAATGCTGACCCGGAAAATGCCCGCCAAGATTCGTGTTGCCTGTCTGGTCGATCGCGGCATTAGCGTGCTACCGATACGGTCTGATGTAACAGGATTGGTTTTGCAGATCGCTCCACAAGATCTGATTGAAGTGAATGTTCCACCCTATGAGCCGGTGTTTCAGTGTGTGCTGAACAAACGGCCCAATGGCGTATGACATCCCGCTCCTTAGCCCCGCTGGGAACATTTATTGATCGCGATGATGCCGGCCGACAATTGGCCAAGGCCCTGGCACGTTTTAAGGGGTCCGATCCACTGGTCTTGGCCATTCCCAGGGGCGGTGTTCCAATTGGTGCAATCGTGGCAGCCGAGCTTGGAGGGCAGCTGGATGTCGTGCTGGTGCACAAGCTGCGCTCGCCGCATTCACCTGAAACCGCGATTGGCGCGATTGATGAGCGTGGCGAGGTCACACTTTCTCCCTATGCGGATGTTCTGGATTTTAACGGTGGCATGCTTGAGCAGGAGAAACACCATCAGCTGGATATTCTGCGCCAGCGGCGGATTGATTACGCACAGATTCGATCCAGAATTGATCGTGTGAATCGACCAGTGATTGTGGTCGATGACGGCCTGGCCACGGGCCTGACCATGATTGCCGCATTAAAAAATGCACGATCTGATCGACCTTCCCGGTTGGTTGCCGCAGTGCCTGTTGCCGCGCAAGACAGTATTGCGCAAATCAAACCCTATCTGGATGAGTTTGTCTGCCTGAACGTGTCTTCTGATTTTTATTCGGTGGGGCAGTTTTATCAGGCGTTCCATTCAGTCTCTGATGCCGAGGTACTGAGGCTGCTGAAGACCGCCGGTGGCGGCCTGACGCCCATCACCCCCTAAGTCTGGGCAGCCATCGGGGGACGGGGGTGAGAACCATCTTATCTGGCGCAGCGTCCGCCAATGTGTTGGATGCGTATTGGGCACTGGGCGCCCAGACCTTATTTGCCGAGTTGGGGTCAGGCGAGGCCGGCCTGTCGAACCGGGAAGCCATGCGTCGGCTGCGGTTGGTGACCCCGGGACTGTGGCTTGGCCGGGGCCGCGGCTCGGCGCTTAGTCTTTTTCTCAAGCAGTTCAGAAACCCCCTGGTGCTGATTCTTATTCTTGCATCGAGCGTATCAATGCTTGTAGCGGATTGGATGGAGGCCGGGGTGGTGCTGAGCATCGTGGTGGCAAGTACCGTACTGGCATTTACGCAGGAATACTCGGCCAATCGTGCCTTCGAGCGTCTGGCGTCCCGTGTGCGCGTGCTTGCTGTGGTGATACGTAACGGTATTGAGCAGAGAATTCTTGCTGATCAGGTGGTGCCTGGAGATGTCGTGGTGCTGTCTGCCGGGTCACTGATACCTGCTGACTGCGTAATTCTCTCTGCTGATCGCTTTTATGTGAATCAAGCAACGTTGACCGGAGAGTCCTCTCCTGTGCGCAAGCAGCCTGGTGTGCACTCGGCCGATGCCGCTCTGGGCAATCGATTCAATTGCGTCTACATGGGGTCGAGTGTGGATAGTGGTCATGCAACGGCCCTGGCAATTCGGAGTGCCCAAGATACGGTATTCGGGCAGATCGCTGAGCAGCTGGCACAGAACGTCGGGCCCACTGAGTTTGAGCGGGGTGTTCGGCGTTTTGGTCAGCTGCTGATGCGCACCATGATGGTCGTGGTCTTGTTTGTATTGATCATCAATCTGTTCCGCGATAAACCGGCTATCGATACCCTGATGTTCGCCTTGGCACTGGCGGTTGGGTTGACACCTGAGTTATTGCCCGCCATTGTCAGTGTGATGTTGGCCCACGGCGCACGGCACCTGGCCCGTCGCGGTGTGATTGTGCGAAAGCTCAATGCGATTGAGAGCCTCGGTGGAATGACCGTGTTGTGCACGGATAAGACCGGGACCCTGACGAGGGGAACAGCCACGCTCCACGCTGCTTTGGACATCTCAGGTGCACGCTCTGGTCGGATACTTCGGCTCGCGTTTCTGAATGCGTCCTTCCAGTCGGGTCTTGACAATCCGATAGACCAGGCCATTCGGGAGGAGGCAAAGCGTTTGGGGCTGACGATTCCAGGCGCCAAAAAACAGGATGAAATTCCGTTGGACTACGATCGTAAGTGCGTCTCGGTGATTGTAGAAGATGATGTCGAAGGCGGCCTGTTGATCGCGAAAGGGGCTTTTGATCAGATCCTGTCCCGTTGTTCCTCAATCGGAGATCCGGACACCCTGATGGACGCATCTGCGCGGGATGGGGTACTGAAGATGCACGAGGCACGGACCGCACAAGGCTTTCGCGTTCTGGGTCTTGCAATCCGAGCAATGCAGGCCTCGCCGACCCCAGCCCAGCCCGAGGATGAGCACGATCTCTGCCTGGTGGGGCTGCTCTGCCTGGTGGATCAGCCCAAGCCGGATACTCAAAAAATGATTCGCGAGCTGCGGCATCGGGGCGTGGACCTAAAAATGATCACCGGAGATGATGATCACGTGGCTAAGTTTATTGCCCATGCGGTCGACCTATCTTCTGAACGCGTGGTGACGGGTGCAATGATTGCACGGCTCAGCGATCAGGCCCTGATGCATGTGGCAGCCGAGTCCCATGTCTTCGCCGGGGTCGATCCTAACCAAAAAGAGAGAATTGTCCGTGCCCTGCAAAAGAGCGGTGCGGTGGTGGGTTTTCTGGGTGATGGTGTGAATGATGCGCTTGCGCTTCACACTGCCGACATCGGTATCTCTGTGAACAATGCGGTGGATGTGGCCCGTGAAGCTTCAGACTTTGTTTTATTAAAAAAAGAGTTACGGCTGATCTGTGATGGCATTGACGAAGGCCGTCGGACATTTGCCAACACCATGAAGTATGTTCTCAGCACGACCAGTGCCAACTTCGGCAATATGATCAGCATGGGTGTGATTTCAGTATTTCTGCCATTTCTGCCCCTGCTGCCCGCCCAGGTGCTGCTTAATAATTTCCTCTCCGATATCCCGGCGGCTGCCCTGGCTGGCGATCGGGTGGATCGGCAATGGGTGGCCCGGCCGCATCGGTTTGACACCCGATTTATCCGAAACTACATGATTCTGTTCGGGATGATCAGTGTCTGCTTTGACTTTTTGTTGTTTGCCATTCTGTTGTGGGTAATCAGTCTGAGCACTGATCAATTCAGGACTGCCTGGTTTATCGAGTCCCTGCTTACAGAGTTGGCCGTGCTGCTCGTGATTCGATCAATTATGCCGTTTCACCACAGCCGCCCCTCAAACCTGCTGTTGGCACTCACGGTGGGGGTGGCGATCCTGGCTTTAGTGCTCCCCTACACGCCAATTGGCCATGCCTTTGAACTGGTGCCGCTGCCGGGATGGCTGACTGCGGGCATCGTTGTGATCACGCTGGTCTATGCCCTCACGGTGGAACTACTGAAACGGCGCATGTTTCGCTACTCCCAATACGGGCCCGGCTTGGCTCCACGAAAAACGTGACCATGCCGGAGGATCTGTCGGCAAAAATGGGTGAACTGTAACGAGACCCGGGGAGTGATGAGAAATGTTTCAGGAGCCAGCAAGCAGCCACGCCGAGCAGGCGCTACAAATTATCTATGACCGATCATCAACCCGCGCCTACTGTTATGAAGATCTCAGCCGCGACACGGTTCAGTCGCTTTTAGAGGCAGGTGTTCGTGCACCCACGGCGCTTCATCAGGAGCCCTGGTCTTTTGTTGTGATTCAGGATCGGGAATTGCTTCGGCGCATCTCGGATGCGGCCAAACCGTTGTTTTTGCGACAGATGGAGCGGGTGAGTGTGCCCAGGGATACCACCGTCTATGCGTACTCGGACCCACACTTCAACATTTTTTATGATGCGGGTGTGTTGATTGTGGTCTGCGCTGATCCCTCATTGCCGTTTATCGAGGCCGACTGTTGGCTGGCGGCTGAGAACATCATGCTGGCCGCCTGCGCCATGGGGCTGGGATCATGCGCGATTGGTTCGGCATTGCCGGCTTTGAATCTTCCTGAAATTAAGCGTGATCTTGATATCCCAGCGCCGATGAGCGCTGTTGCTGCTTTGATTGTCGGCATTCCGAAAGCCAAGGAGGCACCCACCAGTCGCAATCCGCCGCGGATACTCAGCTGGAAAATGCCCCAGACCGCTTAGCTCGATTGGGCGCTAATGAAAGGTTAGGGGCAGCACCCGGCCCTGGGTCGTCGTGGCGGAAGCCTGCGGTGGCGTTGCAGGCGCCTGGCCATAAAATCCACGTAGGGTGGCACTCAGTGGCATGGCACCGGCGGTTTCCTGCAGTGCCGTGGCGGATTCCCGCTGCCAGTTGGAGACAGCTTCACGCGCCACCGTGCTAACCCTGAGCTGGGTCTTGATCCAGGACTCCAGAATCTTCTGTAGCTGCTGCGTCTGCAGTCTCATCACCAGATAGGGCATGTTGCCAAGGGCTGCGACCACGCTGATCCAGTCATTGGCGCTTAGCAGATTTTTCGCTGTGGCTTCGAACTCGTGATAACAGGACTCAAGATTTTTCTCCAGCTCATCAAGCATCTGGATGCCTTGGCTGCGGGTGAGTTCGCACAGGGTCAGCATCAGGCTCAAGTTGGATTTCGACAAGGTAAGGCCGACTTGTTGATTCACATGCATGTGGCGCTCCGTAAGAGTCTATTGTTCAAAGACATAGCTGCCCGGCGCATCGGGTAGTGATGCGCTCTCGATGCTGGGCAGGCCCATGGCTGGTGGCGTTGTTGGGGCACCGGATCGCGTGTTCAGCCACTCAATCCATGCCGGCCACCAAGAGCCGGGAAATTCAGCAGCTTCCTTTAGCCAGCGCTGGTCAGGCAGGTAGTGACCGCCAGCGGGGCGCTTCAGAATCCGATAGCTGCGATCGGTTCTCTCGGGAGAATTGACAATGCCGGCATTGTGTCCGCCTGTGGTGAGCACAAAGGTAATCTCGGCAGGCGTCAGATAGTGCAGTTTGTATACCGACTGCCAGGGCGCCACGTGATCGGCGGTGGTGGCCACGCAGAAGATGGGCTTGCTGATGTTGAACAGCGTGACGGGCTCATCATGGACCCGGTAGCGTCCCTCGCTCAGCGCATTGTTAAGAAACAGTTCGCGCAGATAGCGCCCATGCATGCGCGCGGGCATGCGGGTTGTGTCAGCGTTCCAGGCCATCAGATCGGTCACGGGCGCCCGCTCGCCCATCAGGTATTCGTTGATCATGCGCGACCACATCAGATCGTTGGAGCGCAGCATCTGAAAGGCCCCTGCCATCTGACCCGCAGAGAGAAATCCTGCGTCCTCCATCTGTGCTTCCAGAAGACTCACTTCATTTTCATCGATAAAAAGCGCCAACTCTCCTGATTCGCGAAAATCGGTCTGGGTGGTGAAAAGCGTTACCGATTGCAGGCAGTCATCTTTTCCCTTGGCCATGGCAGCAGCCGCGATCGCCAGCAGAGTGCCGCCCAGACAATAGCCAGTGGCATGGATTTTTTTTTCCGGAATAATTTGATGAATGGCTTTGACTGCCGCATATAAGCCCAGCGTAAGATAGTCATCCAGTTCCAGGTCGCGCTCAGGAATGCCCGGGTTTTTCCAGGACAGACAGAACACCGTGTAACCCTCACTTACGAGATGCCGTATCAGGGAGTTGTGCGGCGAGAGATCCAGGATGTAGTACTTCATGATCCATGCCGGGACAATCAGGATGGGTTCTGGCCGGACAACATCCGTGGTTGGCGTGTATTGAATCAGTTCTGCCAGACGATTGCGCATCACTACTTTGCCCGGGGTGCAGGCCACATCCACCCCGACACGATAGCGGTTCATGTGGGCAGGGGGCTTGTTGGTGGCAAAGCGTTCAATATCTTCCAGCAGATTGATACCGCCATTAATCAGATTGCGTCCCCAGGTTTCCGATGTCCGCCGTAGTACCACCGGGTTGGTGAGCGGATAGTTTCCTGGCGAGAGCATGTCCAGCCACTGCCGGGCGATAAACGACACAATATGTTCGTGATGCTTTGAAACACCACGGACATTGGTGGTGGCCGCATGCCACCATTCATCGGCAAGCAGAAATGCCTGATGCAGCACACTGAATGGCCAGCGGTGCCATTCGTCTGCGTTGAAGCGTTTATCGAAACTTGGGGGAATGATGCATTCGTGCGTGGCGCTGGCTGAGGGATTAAGGGCGACACTCTGGCAGTAGCAATTCAGACGAAGTGCCTGCTCGGAGACAAGACTGACCAGATCCAGCCGCTTGCCCGGTGACGCACCAAGCTGTGTCGCCCAGTCGATCCAGGCAAGCCCGATAGAAGTCGGGGAAATTGCCCAGGTGCTGCGGGCAATCGCCGCATGAACTTTTGAGTCCAGGGCGCTGCCCATGGATGGCGTGGTGAGTGGCACTGAATTCGCTCGCACTGAGGATCAAGACCCAATGATCCTAAGTTCAAATGCACAGCCGTACCGCACGTGCCTCGTGCAGAGGTAGCGTATCGGCCCAAATTCGTGCGCGGTTCGCTTACTGTGACGGAGACTTGCCGACGATTTTTCTGGGGCCGATAGAGCTCAGCCAGATGCCCAAGGCGATCAACACAAATGAGACACCGTGATAAAGCTTGGGATGCTCACCAAGAATGAGTGAGGACATGACCGCAGTCAGCAGGGGCGTGAGGTTTGCGAAAAAACCCGCAATCGTTGGACCAACACGTTGCACGCCTTCGCCCCAGGCCCGATAGGCCAAAATCGCCGGCCCTATTGCGACAAACACCAGGATGGTCCAAAGTTCCCAGCCCCATTGCGCACGCTGTGGAGAGATGATGGCCTCGGTGATTGAAAAGAGGCCCGAAAACGCCAGGCCATAGATGACCTGCGCCAGAAGCAGTGCCGCCCAGTCTTGGCGAATCCTGGCGGGTTGATGTGTGTCTTTGAGCATCCAGCTATAAAACGCCCAGCTGATGATGGCCACCACAATGTAAAGATCGCCCGCCACAAATTTAAATTGTGCCAAATTGGCCAGATTGCCTTGGGCCAGCACCACCATCACGCCGAGCATGGAGGCAGCGGCTCCCAAGACCTTCATGCCTCCGATGGGTGTGTGGAAGAATAAACGTCCAATCAGTAGCATCCAGACCGGCATGCTGGCCGCAATTAATGTCACGTTGATGGCCGAGGACGTGTGCAGTGCCAGGTATTGCAATGAGTTATAGGCCGATACAGACAGGATGCCGAGTACCAGGTAGCGTTTCCAGTGCAGGAGCAGGCCGCTTCCAGGTCGGATAATCCAAGGAGCCAGCGGCAGCAGAAACACCAGCACTAGCAGCCAGCGCATGAAATTAAAAAGCATCGGTGGGATCAGGTCGACGGCCATCCGGCCCACGATGGCATTGGCCGCCCACATCACGGGCGGCACCAATAAGATAAGACTCGAAGATTGTTTACTGCGCATATTGCGATTGCTGGCCTAAATCAGACACAGCAGGAGTGCTTTCAATGAAGGTGAAGTGAGGAATGGACGAATGATACTGTCCGAAATGCCTTCCCGAAAAATCGCCGTTGAATCAGTCGCCCACGCTGATGCCTTCTCGTCTGGGGTCTGATCCACCCTGCCAGAGGCCATCTCGACGAACAATGGCCTGAATCCCACTGACAAGCTCAATCTCTTGTACCGGTTGGCCGAATTGTTGCAGTCCTTTTGCCAGATGCTGCATCCCTGCTTGGTAAGACTCAATTTGCAGGACCGCCTGCGGACCATTGATGACAAAGTTTGGCTGGTTGATTGCCGTCTGCGGATCGAGTTGCCATTGCAGCAGACCAAGAATCGTTTTGGTGGTGTAGTGCAGGATGGATGCGCCACCGGGGCTGCCAAGCGCCGCAATCACGGGCCCGCGACTGCCATCGGACCGTCGCTCATAGATCAGTGTGGGGCTCATGGAGGACCTTGGCCGCTTACCTGGCTCTATCCGATTGGCGATCAGCATTCCGTCAGCCAAGCGTGGCACGAAACTGAAATCAGTGAGCTGGTTATTCAGTAGAAAGCCGCCGTTGCCCGTGGGGCTCACCATCAGGCGGGCGCCAAAGGCACTCTCAATGGTTGAGGTCATACTGAGTGTGTTGCCATAACGATCCGCAATCGATAAGTGGCTTGTGCCCTCTTCAAACTGCTCATTCATAGCCGCGCTTTTTGAAGCCATGCCCTGCGGATTTCCGGGATTCGCTGTGGGCATGCGAATACTGCCAATCAGTGCTGCCCGCTGTTGCAGGTAAGTCGGGTCAAGCAGGCTGGCCCAGCTGCCTGCTGGTGGCGCTACAAAATCGGGATCAGCGATAAATTGCGCCCGATCCGCAAAGGCCAGTCGTGATGCCTCAATGTAGTGATGCATCCAGCGCGGTGAGGGTGCCTGCTCTTGGGCCGAGTCCAGCCGATTCAAGATCTGAAGGATCTGACCAATTGTGATGGCACCCGAACTTGGCGGCGGAAACCCACATATCTCTACCCCTGCGGCAGGTTTTATGGCTGCCGGAAAAGGAAAGCAGAGGGCATCACGAATCCGTGGACGATAATTTTTCAGATCTTCTGTGCGCAAAAGGCCTGGTGCAGTAGGGTGGCGCCTGACGGTATCGACAATCTGTTCCGCAAGGTCGCCGATATAAAAACTCTCTGCTCCCGTTTTGGCAAGGGTGCGATAAATGGCGGCCAGATCAGGATTGCGTAGTCGCGTGCCTGCCGCCTTGGCGCTGCCGTCGGGTTGATAGAAATGGGTTCTTGCCTGCGGATCCTTGCGCAAATGGGGATCCTGCTCAAGCAGCGCGTGCAGCCTTGGGCTGATCGGAAAGCCTTCCTCAGCCAGTGCAATTGCAGGTGTAAAGAGTCTCTCCCAGGCAAGGCGCCCATGCTGCTGGTGGGCAAGGGCCAGCATGCGCAGGACGCCTGGCGTGCCGACCGATCGGCCGCCTACGACAGCCTCAGCAAATGCCATGGGCCTGCCATCTTTTAGAAACAGATCCTCATGTGCATGGCCGGGTGCGGTTTCTCTGCCATCAAAGGCCTGCAGCCGATCACCGTTGTGATGCAGTAGCAGCGCTCCACCGCCGATACCACTGGATTGTGGCTCTACGAGCGTGAGAACCAGCTGTGCGGCGATCGCGGCATCAATGGCGCTGCCACCCGCTCTGAGCATCTCCAGTCCGGCCGCACTGGCCAGTGGATTCGCCGTCGAAACGATCTGACCGCGGGCGGTTTGACTGGCCTGGCTGATCGCGTGCAGCCGCGTATGCGCGGCCTCGGGCTGATCGCGTGAAATGCCATCGGAGAACCTGGCGGCGCAGCCGGCCAGCAGCAGCGCGAACGCTGTAATGGCTGCAGCAAGACGCAGCGAGTCTTGGTAACTGTTCACTCGGCCAGCGCTTCTTTTGCCGTTCTGAATCCGTCGATAGCAGCGGGCACGCCGCAATAGATGGCGGTCTGCAGCAGGATTTCGCGAATCTCATCCTTGGTGACGCCGTTACGAATCGCTCCTTTCACATGCAGCCGAAGCTCATGCGGGCGATTCAAGGCGGTGAGCATGGCAATGTTGAGCATGCTGCGAGTCTTACGGTCGAGACCCGGCCGATTCCAGACCCGATCCCAGCAATATTCGGTGACCAGCTCCTGCATGGGCAGGTTGAAGTCGTCGGCATTCTTAATAGATTGGTCGACATAGTCTTTGCCCAGGACATCTCTGCGGGTGTTCAGCCCGCGCTGAAAGGATTCGGAATTCATTTTGCACCTCTCTCACAGCCAAGCTGTGGTTAAAGTGCGTAGTGTGGCACGCTTGGTTTGAGCACCCTGAGCACACGGCTCAGCAGGCCGAATTCCCTAGAGACCCGATCAAACAATTCATCAACCGGGCGGGAGGCGTCGGCCGCCCGAGCATAGGCGATTTGCCCCATTTTTTCATAATAATTGCGCTCCACAAGACGGGCCCGCTTCACATCCCATGCATCGACAAATAGGCAGCTGTCGCCGATATCGCGGTAGTCATCCCGGGTTTTTGCACGTAAGAATTCAAAACAAACGATATCGGGCGGGAACTGGGTCTTGCGGAAGTTTCTGGCGATCATGTGCACCAGATAGGCCTCCAGTTCCTGATCAAGAAAGACCTGGCTTTTGCCTTCGGACTCCATGACCAACTCCCAACTGGCTCTGAGATAGGGCTGCCAATTCATTGACGCTCCTCCCCCTGAATAATTTCGGAAAGTCAACGGATGAAAAAATAATTCCAAACGCTTTCTGAATCAAGTGGATCCGGGAAATTCCACAGGCCTGCAGTTGTCTTGCTCCTGTGCTGTGGGGCACGACCTGCCGTGATCGCGTAGAGGTGACCGTTGGGGTTGTTATCATCCCGACTCATTTATCCGGAAGCCCAATGACGAGCCGCCTGTTTGGTATTACTGCTGTCGTTTTATCCGCAGCGGGTTTTGGCGCCATGGCGATTTTCGCCCGCTGGGCCTATGCTGATGGCGCCGATGTCGTGGCGGTGCTGTTTCTGCGATTTCTTTTTGCTGGCCTGGCCATGGCAGTGTTCATGCTGGCCTCGCGTCGGCGATGGCCGCAGCCAAAAGCCTGTGTTGTGTTGGCTTTTATGGGCGGTGCAATTTACTTTGCACAGTCTTACGCGTTTTTTGCAGCGCTTCAATACGCGTCGGCTGGCCTGGTTGCTTTGCTGCTCTATCTTTATCCCTCGCTTGTCACGGTACTCGGTGCACTAATTTTTAAGGAGCCGCTCGGGGCTCAGCGTCTTGCTGCGGTATTGCTCGCATTTCTGGGTACTGTGTTGGCGCTCTGGGGTGGCATCTCCGGCAGTGCCCTGGGCATCGCGCTGGGAGTGGGCTCTGCGCTTTTGTATTCGGCCTACATCCTGATTGGCAGTCGGGTATTAAAAGCGGAGGAACCCTATGGGTCAGCGACTGTGGTGATGCTCTCGGCAGCAGCGGCATTTGGTGCTTCAGCCTTGGTCACGGGGCCTGCCTTTCCCCAGTCGGCATCCGGTTGGCTGTCGATCGGGGCAATCGCGTTGTTATCGACCGTTGTGGCGATGGTGGGATTTTTTATCGGCGTGCGGATCCTTGGTGCCGCCGATGCGGCAACTTTATCAACACTGGAGCCTGTTGTGACGATTGCGCTTGCCGCTGTTTTTCTGGGGGAGACGCTACAGCCGCTGCAGCTGCTGGGTGCAGCGGTGGTGCTGGGTGCTGTGGTCTGGCTGACCCGGATCAGACTTTAATGAAGTATTGGATGAGTGTTTTGGCAATCCAGCCGCTGGTGCCCACCAGCAGCGCGATGCTCAGCACAATATAGGCCATCTTGCCGCCCTTGGACTCACGGGCAAGCGCCAGCACAATCATCACCATCAAGCCGATTAGCCCGGCCACAAAATAGGGCGTGAGGTTATCGAACAGTTCAATGAGTTCCTGGTTATCCATGTTGGCTGAGCCTGCGAATCAGATCGAGTGTCTCATAAAGTGGCATGCCCATGATGCCAGAGTAGCTGCCCGCGATTCTGGGAATCAGCGCACCGGCTGCACCCTGAATGCCATAGCCGCCTGCCTTATCCATGGGCTCACCCGAGGCCACATAAGCATCAATCCATGCAGGGGAGAGCTCTGCAAAGGTGACTTCTGATTCAACAACAATGGTCTCTGAGGCGGTCTGATCAAAACGACTGACACTCACGGCGGTGAATACTTGGTGTGTTTTGCCTGAGAGATCGGCAAGCATGTCACGCGCCTGCGCGTCACGTTGTGGCTTGCCAAGAATGGTCATACCAAGGGCGACGGTTGTATCGGCAGCAATGATCAGATCTGATGATGCGGGTGATAAGCGCATCGATACACTTTGCGGCGATTGATGCAGCCTGCGCAGGGCATCGTCGCGTTTGAGCGTTGCAACCCGCTGCACATAGCTTGCGGGGGACTCACCCGGCAGGATGATTTCAAGCGCCTCTGGATCGGCATGTGGATCAGTTGGCACAATAATTGGTGAGAGACCCACCGATTGCAGGAGTGCTTTGCGGCGCGGGCTTTGTGAAGCCAGAAGGAGCTTGGGTGTGCGTGCGGTGCGGGCCATGGGGCTGAATTTTAAAAACTGTGACAATAGCCGATATGACACCAGTACAACTGCTTTCCGAAAGGGCCCAGGCCACGCGCCCTTTTTATGTGATGGAATTGCTGGCCCGCGCTGCAGCCCGTGAGCCGCTGAAGGGCCCTTCCGTCAGTATGGTGGTAGGTGAGCCCGATTTCCCACCCCCTCCACCAGTGGTGCGGGCAGCTCAGGCGGCTTTGGCGCAAGGCGGGATTCACTACACCCACACACTCGGTATGCCCGAGCTGCGGGAGGCAATCGCGAATGATTATCTGCGTCGTGATGGTCTGCAGATCAGCATCGATCGCGTCGCGGTTACCGCAGGCGCCTCTGGTGGGCTGCTGCTGGTGATGGCAGCGCTGCTCAATCCAGGGGATGAGGTCATCATGCCCGATCCCAGTTATCCCTGTAATCGCGAGTTCGTGTCGGTCATGGGCGGCGTGGTGAAGACCATTCCTGTTGATGCGGCATCGGGATTTCAGCCCACAGTGGATGCGGTGAGGCAGGCCTGGGGGCCGCGCACACGGGCCCTGCTGGTGGCCAGCCCCGCCAATCCAACGGGCACCATGATTGCCACTGATCAGGCTCAGTCCCTGGCACAGACCGTGCGGGAACTTGGCGGTGTGATGATCATTGATGAGATTTATCAACGTCTGGCCTTTGAGGGCAATCCCAAGTCACTGCTTTCCTTGGGCGACGATGTGATTTCGATCAACAGCTTCTCGAAAACCTTCTCCATGACGGGCTGGCGTCTGGGCTGGGTGGTTGCACCCACCCGAATGATTGCGGCCATCGAGCGGCTCTCCCAGAATCTGTTCATCTCCACATCATCCTTGTCACAGCGTGCAGCACTGGCTGCATTTGAGCCCGAGTCCCTGGCAGTGGCCGAGGCCTATCGCCAGAAATTCCGTGAGCAGGGCCGTTATTTGCTTACCGAATTGCAGCGCCTGGGGTTTCAGTTGCCGGCTGCACCCGATGGCGCTTTTTATGGCTACTGTGATGTATCGGCATTGACCCGCGACAGTTTTCAGTTCTGCATTGATCTGTGTGATCAGGCTGGTGTGCTCATGACGCCTGGCCGGGATTTCGGTGATTACCAAGCTGAAAAATTTCTGCGAGTCTCTTACACCAAGCCCCTGGAACTGCTGCAGGAAGGGGTGCATCGATTAAAAGTATTTCTGGAGAAAACACAATGAGCCACACACTCTATGAACCCTTCATGTTGGCAGACCTTCGGCTATCGAATCGTATTGTCATGGCCCCACTGACGCGCAGTCGTGCCAATGAACAACTCGAACCCACCGATCTTGCGGTGACTTATTACACCCAGCGTGCAACGGCAGGCCTGATCATTACCGAGGCCAGTCAGGTCTGCCAGCAGGGCCAGGGCTATATCTGTACCCCAGGCATCTACACCGAAGGTCAGATTCAGGGCTGGCGCCGCATCACCGATGCTGTGCATGCGGCAGGCGGGAAAATATCTATGCAACTCTGGCATGTAGGGCGGATTTCGCACACGTATTTCCAGCCCAACCATGCCGCACCCGTTGCGCCATCAGCGATTCGTGCATCGGCTAAGGTGTATGTGCCGTCAGGGTTTGATGATGTCTCCATGCCGCGTGCACTGGAAAACGCAGAGATTAAGGCCCTGGTGGGCATCTATGAGCAGGCGGCCCGCAATGCCCTGCGTGCAGGCTTTGACATGATCGAGCTGCATGGTGCCAATGGTTATTTGATTGAGCAGTTTCTGCGCGATCACTCCAATCAGCGCACCGATGAATATGGCGGCAGCATCGAAAACCGTGCACGTTTTCCGCTGGAGGTGATCGATGCCCTATGCAGGGTCTATCCGTCTTCGCGGGTGGGCATTCGTTGTTCGCCTGCTGCCACTGTGCACGACATGGAGGACAGCAATCCGCAGGCGCTGTTTTCTTATTTTGTGCGTCAACTCGGTGCAAGAAAGCTTGGCTATCTTCATCTGATCGAAGGCCAGACCCGGGGGCCACGGGATTGGCGGCCTGATGTCGATCTTGCGGCATTGAAATCGCAGTTTCGCCAGGCGGGTGGCATGGCGATTGTTGCCAACAACGGCTATGACAAGGCGATGGCGGAGCAGGCGGTTGCCGATGGATCGGCCGATCTCATTGCGTTTGGCATTCCCTTTATTGCTAACCCGGATCTTGTCTCGCGGCTAGCGCATGGTTACCCCTTGAACAAGGCGGATTCATCGACCTTTTATACGGGCGGTGAGAAGGGATATATCGATTACCCGGTCTATACGCCCTGATCGGGTGGTGGCCCCTGCGTAGAATCTCGGCTCATGTCACTTGCACCGCTATTTGATCCCAGCATCCTGTTTTTTGTCGTGGGTATTGCCGCTGGGTTAATGAAATCCAGCCTTGAGATTCCGGTTCCGATTGCCCGTTTTCTCTCGCTTTACCTGCTGATGGCGCTTGGCCTGAAGGGTGGATTTGCCTTGGCACAGAGTGGTTTTACGGCCGAGGTCTGGTTGGATCTGGGTATCGCGGTGGGCCTGGCCGTGATTGTGCCGCTACTGTGTTATGCAATCCTGAGTCGTGTGGTTGGGGGCTTTGACGCTGCGGCGATTGCGGCGACCTATGGCTCGGTCAGTGCGGTGACCTTCATCACCGCAACCCAGTTTCTGGAAAAACAAGGCGTTGACTATGGTGGCCACATGGCGGCGGCGATGGCGCTCATGGAGTCTCCCGCAATTATTTTTGCGGTGCTGATGGCCAATATGCTCAGGCGCAAATCGCCTTCGGCAGCCGGTGGTGATCCACTGTTTGGCGCAACCTATGCCCTAACACCGAGGCAAATGGCGGGGGGCCGTCGTGGCCTTGATCAGAACGCGACCCTCTCTGAGGTGCTTCGGGAATCCTTCACAGAAGGCGCGCAGATTTTGCTTCTGGGCAGCATGTTGATTGGGCTTCTCACCGGCGAGTCGGGCAAGGCGATCATGGAGCCTTTCACAGGCCAACTCTTTAAGGGCATGCTGGCGTTTTTCTTGTTGGATATGGGGATTGCAACGGCCAGCCGCATGGCGGATCTGCGGAGTGTGCCCAAGCGCTTATTGCTTTACGGTGTGCTGGCTCCGCCCTTCCATGCGCTGATTGCGATCGTGATTTGTGGGATTCTGGGGGTATCGGCGGGCAACGCAGCGTTACTGGCGGTGCT
>VERJ01000021.1 GCA_018882795.1 Burkholderiaceae bacterium
GCCCACGATGGTGGGATCAAATGAATTCAAGTACTTAGAGAGCTGATCTGGCAGGTCCCGCTCCGGGTCCACGGTGATGAAGACCAGCTGCAATTTCTCAGCTTTTTTGCCAAGCAGTTTCTTCACTTCGCCCATTTTGGTGAGGTGGGTTGGGCAGGCATCGGGGCAATACATGAATCCGAAAAAGAGTGCGGTGACTTTGCCGGAAAAGCTGGCCTGGGTAACGGTCTTGCCCTGAAGATCGGGCAGAGAGTAGCCCTGGCCCCATGGCGCGCCTGTCACATCCATGGCGTTGAATGTGGTCTTGGACTCCGAGCAGCCCACGGCCATGGCGGCCATCAGCATGAGCGCTGCTGCTTTTGAGGCCAGTTTGAGTGAACGGCAGCTTTCTGTTGTCATAACCGGCTATGGTAACTCGCGCAAAAGTGGCAATCATCGGGGCTGGCCTGGCCGGTGCGGCCTGCGCGCGCGCCTTATCGCGTGCCGGGTTTTCGGTGACGCTGCTGGAGGCCGCTGATCAGCCTGCCACCGGTGCATCGGGCAATCCGATCGGAATTCTCCACCCACTGATCTCTAAAGATCACAATCTGGCAAGCCAGTGGGTGGAGATCGGGATGGCCACCACCCTGCGGTGGCTCTCGGAACTCTCCGATGTTGCTCGGGCTCAGGGCATTGGCACGTTGGGAGAGTCCTGCGGTGTGCTGCAGATGAATGCCGATGCTTCTGAACTTGTGAGCTGGGCGCCGGAGGGTGCTTGGATAAAGCCGGCGCGATTCGTGCAGGCCTGCCTGGCGGATGCGGCTGCCCACGGGGCCGAACTTGTGTTTGGTGCGCGTGCGGTGGCTGTGGATGCGCAGGGTGAGGTGTCCATTCATAGTCGTGGTGGTGAATCACATGCGCAGCGTTTTGATGCTGTGGTGATCTGCAATGCGGCGGATATACATCGATTACTTCCCGATGCACAGCTGATGTTGAATTCGATTCGCGGCACTGTGAGCAGTTATGCGCTGCCAATGGAGCGGTCTTTGCCTACTGTGATCTGTGCAAGCGGCTACGCCACACCAGTGGTGGAGGGCGAGATGGTGGTGGGCGCAAGCTATGAGCGTATAGAGTCAGACTTCGATCATGAGCCTGATGATTCTGCGCAGTTTCGGGGGCAGGATGTCATGGAAGGTGTTGATGAGGGCGATGCGTTATCGAATCTGGATCGATTGCACGTGATTTCGCCATCGCTTGCTGAAATCTGTGCTGATTTGATGCCCGCAGACAGAACCAGCATTCGAAGCGCAACCCTGGATCGCATGCCGCATGTAGGCCGTGTGCTCGACTGGACCAAGCCGCTTGCGCCAAGCGTTTCGCAGATCCATCAGATGCCACGATGCGAGCGGCTCTGGGTGCTGGGGGGCTTGGGATCGCGGGGCCTAAGCTCTGCGCCACTCGGTGCGGAGGTGATCGCCGCCCAGATTGCGGGGCAGCCAGCCCCTATCTCTTCAAGGCTATTGGCTGCTGTTGACCCGACACGCTTTGCGCTGCGCAGGCATCAGCGCCGGAAATAGGCTAGATTAGTCGCAAAGCCCCAGTTTGGAGAATTTTCGGATGGCGAATTACGGGATTGATTCGGAAAAAAGTGCGTCGGGCGCAGCGCGCAAGGCGGTCACGCTGCGCGATCTGAAGGCGCGCAAAACCAGTGGCGAGCGCATTGTCATGCTCACCTGCTATGACGCAAGTTTTTCTCAAGTTTTAGATGACTGCGGTGTGGATGTGCTGTTGATCGGTGATTCCCTGGGCATGGTGCTGCAGGGCCACGCGTCCACCCTGCCGGTCACGATGGATCAGATTGTGTATCACACCGAGTGCGTGGCCCGTCCCAAGCCGAAGGCCTGGGTCCTTGCCGATATGCCCTTCGGCAGTTACCAGGAATCCCCCGCCCAGGCCTACGCAAATGCGGCAAGGCTGATGGCAGCCGGTGCGCAGATGGTCAAGATCGAAGGGGGTGCCTGGTTGGCACCAACGGTGGAGTTTCTGACTCAGCGTGGTATTCCTGTCTGTGCGCACTTAGGCCTAACGCCGCAGTCAGTCCATCAACTGGGCGGCTATCGCGTGCAGGGCCGTGATGATGCAGCAGCCAAGCAGCTGATTGCGGATGCAAAGCTGTTGCAAACCAGTGGCGCAGACATGGTGCTGGTGGAGTTGATCCCGACGCCTTTAGGCAGGGCGCTTACCGAATCACTGTCGGTCCCCACGATTGGTATTGGTGCGGGGCCCCACACCACAGGTCAGGTGCTGGTGTTACACGATATTCTCGATGTCACCCCGGGCAAAAAAGCCCGATTTGTGAAGAACTATATGGCCGGCGCGGGCAGCATCCGTGAGGCGATCAGTCGCTACGTAGCAGAGGTACGATCAGGCGCTTATCCGGCACCCGAACATGGCTTTGAGTCTTGATCGATTCCGTGCCCAAGCACGGAATGTCAGCGTGTTGGGTTTGTTAAACCGTCAAAAACTTCAGTGACCCATCCGGCTGGGTCACGCGTTTTAACACCCCGGCATGCCAGAGGTGATTCAAGTGGGCAATGGTCTCGCCCATGGCAAATGTCAGCTGATGTAAATCCAGCTGGCGCTTGAACAGCACGGGCATCACTTCGCAGGCATGCTTGGCTTCACGGCAGGCCTCGCGTGTTTCATCAAGCCGGTCCCTGTGGTGTTCGCGCAGCTGGGTGATGCGTTCTTTAATGCCGCCTGCTCGGCTGCCGGGGTCTGCGCCAAAGGGTTTGCCATGTGAGGGCAACACCAGCACATCATCGGGCAGCAATTCAAACGCATGCAGGGAATCCAGGTAGAGCTTGAGCGGATCTGCATCGGGCTCCTGTGGCCAGACCGACATATTGGTGGAAATCTTGGGCAGCACCATATCGCCCGAGATCAGCAGATTCAGATCTTCGCAATACAAGGCACAGTGTTCGGGTGAGTGGCCGTAGCCTGCGATCACATGCCAGTGATGTTCCCCAATGCGAATCGACTGATTGGGAAAGATGCGCACAAAGCTATCGGGCACTTCGGGCACAAGCGATGGGAAGTGGCCGCTACGTGCACGAAGTTTCTCAATGGTGTCGGGATCGTTGATGCCATGCCGATGGAAATGGCTGGCCATATTTACGGCACCAGCGCCTTCATCAAGTTTGATTGATGCGCCCGCACCCAGAAATACGCGTGCCGTCTGATATTCCGCATAGTTGATCCAGAGCGGCGCGGTCCAGCGGCCAGTGTCAGCGCCATTGCCCAACCATGCCGCAAGGCCAATGTGATCGGGGTGATAGTGGGTGCAGAGCACCCGCACAATCGGCAGGCCCTGGAAGTGATTCTGAATGACCTGCCGCCATGCGGCGCGGGTGGCTTCGGTGCCCACGCCGGCATCGATCACTGTCCAGCCCTTCACACCTTCCAGGCTGTCTTCCAGCATCCAGAGATTGATGTGGTCAAGCGCAAACGGCAGGGGCATGCGCACCCAGTAAACACCCTTGGCAATCGGGGTGATCTGGCCGATTTCTGGAATCGGAAGGTCGGCGTAGCGGATGGCCTGCTCGGGGGATTTCTTCATGGATTTTGTTCTGAACAAGAAGGAGATTGGAGTAAACTGAAACGATAACAAAAACAACGAACTTTTATTTGTGGCGAGGAGATCATGCCTGCTTCCATCTACGAACAAGGCCTGGACAAGAACCCGGCCAACTATGTCCCGCAGACCCCGCTGACATTTATTGAGCGGGCAGCGACTGTCTATCCCGATAAAACCGCCGTTATTCATGGACCGATTCAGCGGTCCTGGGCGCAGACTTATGCCCGCTGCCGTCAGCTTGCCTCGGCACTCTCCAAACTGGGCGTTGGTCGTTTCGACACGGTCGCTGTAATGCTGCCCAACACACCGCCGATGGTGGACTGTCATTTTGGCGTGCCCATGCTCGGCGCAGTGCTTTGTTCGCTCAACACCCGGCTGGATAGTGCTGCAATCGCCTTTATGTTGGAACATGGCGAGGCCAAGGTGGTGATTGTGGATAAGGAATTCTCCTTGGTGATGAAGGCTGCCTTGCAGGTGCTGAAAGAAAAAGGTCTGAATGCTCCGGTGGTGATCGATGCCGATGATGCGCAATACACCGGTGCAGGCGAGCGCATTGGCACTGTTGAATATGAAGCCTTCATTGCGGGCGGTGATCCTGACTTTGCCTGGAGAATGCCCGCAGATGAATGGGATTCCATTTGCCTGAACTACACCTCGGGCACGACTGGCAATCCCAAGGGCGTGGTCTATTCCCACCGCGGTGCTTATGTGAATGCCATCTCCAATATTTTGGAGTGGGACATGCCCAAGCACCCGGTCTATCTCTGGACGTTGCCGATGTTTCACTGCAATGGCTGGTGTTTTCCTTGGACTATTGCCGCGCGGGCCGGTGTGAATGTCTGCCTGCGTAGGGTGGAGGCCGCAGCGATTTTCGATGCAATTCGCACGCACAAGGTGACCCACTACTGTGGCGCACCGATTGTGCACGGCATGCTGATCAATTCTCCGGCCGAGATGAAGCAGGGCATCACGCATCAGGTAAAAGCCATGGTGGCTGGGGCCGCACCCCCCGCAGCCATGATTGAGGGCATGGAGAAAATGGGTTTTGATATCACCCATGTCTATGGGCTGACTGAGACCTATGGCCCGGCCTCGGTCTGTGTGAAGCATGATGCCTGGCAGGAAGAAGAGATCGGCGAGCGTGCAAGACTGAACGCCCGCCAAGGGGTGCGCTATCACCTGCAGCAGGCAATCAACGTGATCAATCCTGAGACCATGCAGCCCGTTCCTGCCGATGGCGAGACCATGGGTGAGATCATGTTCCGCGGCAACATCACCATGAAGGGTTATCTGAAAAATCCAAAGGCCACCCAGGAGGCATTTGAGGGCGGATGGTTTCACTCGGGCGACCTGGCGGTGATGAACCCCGATGGCTACGTGAAAATCAAAGACCGCAGCAAAGACATCATTATCTCGGGTGGTGAGAATATTTCTTCCATTGAAGTGGAGGATGTGCTGTATCGGCATCCGGCTGTGTTGGCGGCTGCTGTGGTGGCCAAGCCCGATCCCAAATGGGGCGAGACCCCTTGCGCATTTCTGGAGATCAAGCCTGGGGCCCAGGTCACACCGGAGGAAATCGTGGCCCACTGCAAGCAATACCTCGCGGGCTTTAAAGTGCCGCGGGCCGTGGTGTTTGGCGAGCTCCCCAAAACATCGACTGGCAAAATTCAGAAGTTCGAGCTGCGCGGTAAGGCAGGTTCTGCGGGCGCTATTGATGTGTAATGAAATGGTAGCCTGAATCGCTTATTCATCCGTTTGTAGAAATAAAGAGCAAGACAGACAAGGGAAACTCCAGGAAAGGGAAATTCAAGATGGCCGATTACAACGCCCCCGTTCGTGACATGCAGTTCGTGGTCAATGAACTGATTCCGCTATCGGAGATCACCGCCTTGCCCGGCTATGAAGAGGCCGGGGAGGATCTGGTGAATGCGATCCTGGAAGAGGCCGCTAAGTTTGCCAATGGCGTGCTTGCGCCGCTGAACTGGGTGGGTGATCAGGAGGGCTGTGTGTATAAGGAAAATACAGTCACGACACCCAAGGGTTTTAAAGATGCTTACCAACAGTTCTCAGAGGCCGGCTGGATCGGACTAGGCTGTGATCCCGACTATGGTGGCCAGGGCCTGCCTGCCTTGGTCTCCACCGCAGTCTGCGAGATGTGGCATGCATCGAATATGGCCTTCACCCTGTGTCCGATGCTTACTGCAGGTGCCATTGATGCCATCAGTCACCATGGCTCTGCAGAACAAAAAACCACCTATCTGCCGAATCTGATTTCCGGCAAGTGGGCTGGCACCATGAACCTGACCGAACCCAATGCGGGCTCCGATCTTTCTGTTGTGTCTGCAAAAGCAATTCCCCAGGCCGATGGCACGTACAAGATCACGGGCACCAAGATCTTCATCACCTATGGTGAGCATGATTTCACAGAGAACATTATTCATTTGGTGTTGGCCCGGCTGCCTGATGCGCCCCCGGGGGTGAAAGGCATTTCGCTATTCATCGTGCCCAAGTTCATGGTAAACGCTGATGGATCGCTTGGTGCGCGCAACGATGTCAAATGCATTTCTCTTGAGCACAAGCTGGGCATTCATGCGAGTCCCACCGCGGTGATGTCGTATGGCGAGTCGGGTGGTGCAACGGGTTATCTGGTGGGCCAGGCCAATCGGGGCCTGGAGTACATGTTCACCATGATGAATGCCGCGCGGCTTCAAGTGGGGTTGGAAGGCGTGGGCATTTCCGAGCGTGCTTATCAGCAGGCTGCAAGCTATGCGCTCCAGCGTGTGCAGGGCAAGATCGTGGGCAAGTCCGGCAATCTGCCCATTGCCCATCACCCCGACATTTCTCGCATGCTCATGACCATGCGCGCCCAGATTCAGGCGATGCGTGCCTTGGCATTTCTTGCTGCAGCCGAGTCTGATCGTGCCCTGCGCCATCCGGATGCCGAACAGCGGGCGCTTGCCCAGGCCAGACTCGATTTGCTGATTCCGATTGTGAAGGGCTGGTCCACAGAGCAGTCGGTTGAGATCACCTCTCTTGGTGTGCAAATCCACGGCGGTATGGGCTTTGTGGAAGAGACCGGTGCAGCCCAGCATTTCCGTGATGCACGGATCACGCCGATTTATGAAGGCACCACGGGCATTCAGGCCAATGACCTGATTGGCAGGAAAATCTCCCGTGATGGCGGTAAAGAAGCCCGCCGCCTGATCGAAGAAATCAAGGCCACTGCCACGCAGATGCAGTCTTCTTCCGATATGCGGCTCAAAGCCATGGGCAGCAGCCTGGGCACGGCGGCCCTGGCATTGGATCGTGCAGTGGAGTGGGTGGTCGAGACCATGGCCAAAAATTCATCGGCAGCGCTTGCGGGTGCCTATCCATTGATGAAATGTTTTGGCGTCGTGGCTGGCGGCTGGCTCCTGGCCCGATCAGCGCTGATTGCCATGGAGAAAATCGGCCAGGGCTCAACCGATGAGTTCTACACCCAGAAGATTGGCGTGGCGCTTTTCTATGCTCACCACATTCTCACCGCTGCCGCAGGCCTGTCGCAGTCGGTGCGCGTGGGTGAGGAAGTGGTGGCGGCAATGAATGATGGGTTGAACGATCTGCTCTCGGCTTAACACGCGGATACTGTGATGGCGCTTCTGTCTGATAAGACGGTGGTGGTGACGGGCGTCTCCAGTGGGCTGGGCGCGCACTTCTGTGCGCTGCTTAAAAAAGAAGGCGCTCGTGTGATCGGCCTGGCACGGCGTGACAGCTGCAACAACCCGGCGATTGATGTGATGCTCTGCGCCGACATCACCGATCCCGTGTCGGTCGACCGCGCGCTGCGCGATGCCCTGGGCCCACCGGATAGCGGTGAGGCGGTATATGGCCTAATCAATAATGCGGGTATTGCGGTCACCGCCACGCTGCACGAAACGACGCCTGCCGATGAAGCCCGGGTGCTGGCCACCAATATCTCGGGCACCACGACCATGACCCGTGCGTTGCTGCCCTATCTGCGCAAGGGCGCTGTCGCCCATGGCGGTGCTGTGATGGTGAATATCGCCTCGGTGCTGGGGCTGCGGCCGCTGCGGCATGTGGCCATCTATTCTGCGACCAAGGCCGCTGTGATTCAGATGACACGCTCAAGTGCAATCGAACTTGCCCGCGATGGCATTCGTGTCAATGCGCTGGCTCCCGGCTATGTCCGCACCGACATGAATGCTCAGGTGCTGGATGGCGATGCGGGCACGGCCCTGAAAAAGAAGGTGCCCTTGGCCAGGTTTGCGGAACCCGCAGAGCTTGATGCGCCCATGCGCTGCCTGCTGGATCCGGCCAACCGCTACATGACAGGCGCAGTGCTCGTTGTGGATGGTGGGATGAGCGCCGGTCTCTAACGCGAGGATCTTATGGATTTCAATGTCTCGGCACACGATCATCAGCTGATGGATCAGGTGGATGGTTTTGTGAATGATCGGCTCTTGCCGCTTGAACAGAGCCGCCAATCCTTTGATGAGCACGACAACATCTGCGAGGATCTGCTTCAGGATCTGCGCGCAGAAGTCAAAGCGATGGGACTCTTCTCACCCCAGATGCCTGTGGCCCGCGGCGGCGCAGGGCTTGGCCCCGTGGGCCAGGCCTTGCTGTATGAGCGCATGAATCGTTCCATCTTTGGCCCGGTGTGTTTTAACTGCGCTGCGCCCGATGACGGCAATATGCTGGTGCTCTCGAAAGTAGCAACGCCATCTCAACAGGATCGCTGGCTGCAGCCGATCATTGATGGCCGGGTGCGCTCTGCGTTTGTGATGACTGAGCCCCATCCTGGTGGGGGCTCTGATCCCAGCATGATTCAGACCCGTGCAGAGCGTCGGGGTGATCGCTGGATGGTGCATGGCCATAAGTGGTTTATCACGGGTGCGGGTGTCGCGAGCCATTTCATTCTGATTGCAAAGACCGGCGAGGGTGCACGTGATGGGCTGACGGCCTTTGCGTTTCATAAAGATGATCCAGGCTGGTCGATCATTCGGCGCATTCCCATCATGGGGCCAGAGGAACACGGTGGCCATTGCGAGCTGCGTTTCGATGGGTTGGAGATCCCGGATGAGAATCGCTTGATGGAAGTGGGCCAGGGCTTAAAGCTCACACAGATTCGCCTGGGGATTGCGCGGCTCACTCATTGCATGCGCTGGCTCGGATTGGCCCAACGTTGCCTTGAAGTGGCCCATGCCTATGTGAACGAACGCAAGGGCTTTGGCATCTTGCTGAAAGATCGCGAGAGCGTCCAGATGCAATTAGGCCGTGTTGCGATGGCCATTGACACGGGAAGACTGCTCACCATGCGGGCTGCCTGGCGATTGCAGCAAGGCAAAAAAGCCCGGCCTGATATTTCCATGGCCAAGATTCAGGTGGCCGATACCCTGCAGCTGGCGGCAGATACTGCGATTCAACTCTGTGGGGCACGTGGTTACAGCCAGGATACGCCGCTGGAGTGGATCTATCGTTATGCGCGCCAGGCCCGGCTGGTCGATGGCGCCAGTGAAGTGCATCAGTCGGTGATCAGCCGCGCCTACCTGGAAAACGGTCGCGAGTTTTTTGCCTGGGGCAGTGGGCATGACTGAGTCTGCCGCCACGCTGGCTGCGCAGCTGCAGCCCTTGGTGGAAGAGGCCTGCGCGCAGACCGGGCGCAGACTGCAACTGAAAGATGCCCGCCTTCTATCGGGCGGAGCGATCAACCAGAATTTTCTGCTTGAACTGACGGATGCGCAGGGGGCCGCACACCGTTGGGTGATGCGTCGTGGCCAGTCCCAGCCTATTCCGGGCACCTTGGGTAGAGAGGCCGAGTTCGACATGGTGACCCACGCGTTTGCCATGGGGGTTCGCGTGGCCCAACCGATTGCCCATCTCGCGGACCGCAGTCCATCGGTGAGTTTTTTTCTCTGGTGTCAGGGCAAGACGGATCCCCGCGCGCTGCTGGCCTGGGCCACGGGAAAAGGTAAAGGCGCAGAACATCGCGCCGAAGCGCAGCATCAGGCTGCAGTGCAGGCATTGACTCAGGATCTTGGCGCGCAGCTTGCACTTCTGCATGGACGCTCCTCTGCAATTGCTGCACACGAGAAGCTCTCTGCCCATATTGGACAGCCTGCAGCCGATGGCATTGCCGCATGCAGCAACATGCTGACGAAAAGTTTTTCTCTGGTCCGGCAGCCAGCAAGTTATTTAAGCGCGGCCTATGCGCATGTGATGCGGGAGTTTGAATCGGTGGCCGCAGCCAGGGCAGAGCGCTTTGGGCGAATGCCTGCGGCCTGCCTCTGCCATCACGACTATCGGCTGGGAAACCTGATGATCGATACCCAGCATGCTGCTGTGACTGCGGTACTCGACTGGGAGTTTGCCCACTGGGGCGATCCAATGGCCGATATTGGCTGGCTCACGGCGCCCTGCTGGCGTTTTGGGGGTACAGCGCCAGTCGCCGGCTTTGGCCGCATCGAGGACCTGTTGCAGGGCTACGCCTGTGCAGGTGGAGAGAATCGTTGGTCGCAGGCGGACCTGGCCTGGGCGATTGAGCAAGAAGTGTCGTTCTGGCAGCGTTTTGCACACCTGCGCTGGGCCATCATTGCTGCGCAGCAAGGCGAGCGGGCGGTCAGCGGAGAATCCGAGGCCTTAGAGCTGCGCATCACTGGCGCCATGGTGGCCAGCATTCTGGAGCCTGTGCTTGCCCATTACTGGACCGCTGGTGAGAACCACACGGGTGGCAGTCATGGGGCCTTGGCTTCTTCGGCTGCTTTGCCCGAGCTGGGTGCCGATCATCACGGCCTTGATGTCTTGCTTGCAGAGGCTGCCTTGCATCTGCGTAACCATCTCGGGCCACAGCTCTCTGGAAGCGCCCGCTACAGTGCACTCATGTCCGCCAATGCGATACGACTCGCCAGAGCCGCACTGCGCGCAGCGCAGATTTCTTCGGGGTTGTCTGCATCCGGCAGTGAGCAGTTAGCCCGTGAGGAGTTGCAACGTGATTTGGCGATTTGGGGGTTTCGCGGTTAGGACTGGACGGGCTGATTCTGGGATCGGGGATCGGGTTTCCCCCAGGGCTCGAGCAATTTAGAGCATCTGACTTCTCGGCTATAAAGATGTCCATGCAACACGATTCCGAATTTGTGATCGAGACCAGAAACCTGACCAAGGAATTCCTTGGGTTTGTTGCGGTCAAAAACGTCAATTTGAAGGTGCGGCGTCACGCGATTCACGCCATCATCGGCCCCAATGGCGCAGGCAAAAGCACCTGTTTCAACCTGATCACAAAGTTTCATGCGCCCACGAGCGGACACATTTTCTTTAACGGCCAAGATGTGACCCATTTCACGCCGCCCCATATTGCGCGCGCAGGTGTGGTCCGCTCCTTCCAGATTTCCGCTGTGTTTCCCCATATGACTGTGCTGGAGAATGTGCGCATTGGGTTGCAGCGAGGGGCCGTGAATTCATTTAATTTCTGGAGCAGTGACCGTTCTCTATCCGTTTTGAATGAGCGCTGCATGCAGGCCTTGCATGAAGTCGGTCTTGAAGAATTCGCAGATGAGCTGGCAGTGAACCTGCCTTATGGCCGCAAGCGCGCACTTGAGATCGCGACAACGCTTGTGACCGATCCTGAGGTGATGCTGCTCGATGAGCCCACCCAGGGTATGGGCCATGAAGATGTAGAACGTGTGACCAGTTTGATTAAAAAGGTCTCGGCTGGCCGCACGATCGTGATGGTGGAGCACAACATGAAGGTGGTGGCCAAGATCGCCGACACCATCTCTGTGCTGCAGCGGGGTGAGGTGATCGCCGAAGGCGATTACGCCACTGTGTCAAACAATCCGCAGGTGATGGAAGCCTATATGGGCTCGGCCGATACCGAATTGGCGGGCCACTGAGCGCATCGAGAAATTGAATCACTGATCATGTCGAACGCAGTCCCCGCCCTCGAAATCCAAGACCTGCATGCCTGGTATGGGGAGTCCCATGTCCTGCACGGCATCAATCTCAAAGTCGATCATGGCGAGGTGATCTGTCTGCTCGGCCGTAACGGTGCGGGGCGTACCTCCACCCTGCGTGCCATCATGGGTCTGACAGGAAAGCGCACGGGATCAATCCGAGTCAACGGTACAGAGTTGATCGGCATGCCCTCACACGAGGTAGCCCGTCTCGGTATTGGGTACTGCCCAGAAGAGCGCGGCATCTTTACGAGTCTTAGCTGCGAACAAAATCTTATGCTGCCGCCGCGGGTTGGCAAGAGTAAGGGGCTCGCAATCGAAGAGATCTACCAAATGTTTCCCAATCTGCAGGAGCGGCGTAAAAGCCCCGGCGGACGACTCTCCGGCGGTGAGCAGCAGATGCTGGCGATTGCCCGCATTCTGCGCACGGGCGCAAACCTTCTGCTGCTTGATGAAATCACCGAGGGCCTGGCGCCGGTGATTGTGCAGAAGCTGGGAGAGGTGGTGCGGACACTGAAAGACCGCGGATTTACCGTGGTGTTGGTGGAGCAGAATTTCCGATTTGCCTCCAAGCTGGCCGATCGCAATTATGTGATTGAGCATGGGCAGGTTGTGAAAGTGGTCGAAAGAAATGATCTTGAGGCGAATCAGGAAGAGCTGAAGGAACTGTTGGGCGTCTGATCATCAAGGCGATTTTTTAGTGTGAATTAATCGAATTACTTTAGGAGAAATGAAATGAAAAAAACCAAGATCGCCAGCCTCCTGGCAGCGGGATTGCTGTCTGCGGCAGGTTCGGTATCCGCACAGAACATCTCGGATAACGAAGTCCGCATTGGTGTGCTGACGGACCTCTCTGGAATCTATTCCGCCATTGAGGGACCGGGTGCCGTGTTGGCCGCCCAGATGGCCGCGAGAGATTTTGGCGGCAAGATACTGGGTAAAAACATCGTGATCACTTCTGCCGACACCCAGTCCAAGGCAGACCTGGCCAGCTCCAAGGCCCGCGAGATGTTTGAAAAAGACAAGGTCGACATGATTGTCGGCAATGTGTCCACGGCATCCGCACTGGCTGCGATGGAAGTGGCAGAGCAGAAAAACAAGATCTCGATTGTGACCGGCGCCGCATCGCTGCCGATTACCAACGAGAAGTGCACTCCGGTGAACATCCACTACGTGTATGACACCTATGCGCTGTCGCGCGGTACCGGCAAGGCCGTGGTGGACACGGGCAAGAAGACCTGGTTCTTCGTGACTGCGGATTACGCCTTTGGCCATACGCTTGAGCGCGATACGGGTGAAGTGGTTGCCGCCAATGGCGGTAAGGTGCTGGGGTCGGTCAAGCATCCGATCAACACTTCCGATTTTTCATCCTTCATGGCCCAGGCCCAGGCATCGAAGGCTGATGTGATTGGCCTGGCCAATGCCGGTGGCGACACCATTGGTTCAGTCAAGCAGGCCGCTGAGCTGGGCATCATGGGCTCTAAGCAAGTCGTGGTACCGCTTCTGATGTTCACGAGCGACATTCAGGCCCTGGGTCTGAAGACCACCGCTGGCATGACCTTTACTGAAGGCTGGTACTGGGATTACAACGATTCCAACCGCAAGTTTGCCGAGCGCTTCATGAAGGAATTCAAGGGCAAGGCTCCCACCTCTGTTCAGGCAGGCGTCTACTCGGCCACCATGCAGTACCTGAAGGCCATTGAGGCGACCAAGACCGACGACACAGCTCCGGTGATGAAGCACCTGAAGTCCATTGAGATCAATGATGGTCTGTTCAAGGGCAAGATTCGCGCTGATGGCAAGTTCGAGCACGACATGTATCTGCTCGAAGTGAAAAAGCCCTCGGAGTCAAAGAATCCTAACGATGTGGCCAAAGTGATCAAGGTGATTGCTGCCAAGGACGCTACCCTGCCCCTGGCACAGTCGAAGTGCAAATTGGTAGCCAAGTAAGCGGCTATCTACTGACTCGGCGATTGCATCATGTTTGAGCTGCTCGGCATCACCCCACAGGCCCTGACTTCGCAGCTGTTGATCGGCCTGATCAACGGATCGTTCTATGCGCTGCTCAGTCTCGGCCTGGCGGTGATTTTCGGGCTGCTCAATGTGATCAATTTCACCCATGGCGCCCAGTACATGCTGGGGGCCATGCTGGCCTGGATTGGCCTGACCCAGCTGGGTGGCTGGATCGGTATGCCGGAGTTAGAGATCAACTATTTTGTGGCGCTCATCTTGGCGCCGCTTGTTGTTGGGGCGTTCAGTGTGGTGATTGAAAAGACCATGCTCAAGCAGCTCTATCACTTGGACCATCTCTATGGCCTGCTGCTGACCTTTGGCCTGGCTCTGGTGGTGGAGGGGATGTTCCGCCACTGGTTCGGTGTGCTGGGCAACAGTTACCCAGTGCCAGAACTTCTACAGGGCGGGCTGCGGGTAGGTGATCTGTTTCTGCCTTACTACCGGCTCTGGGTGGTGTTTGCTGCCTTATTGATTTGTTTCGTGACCTGGTACTTTATCGAGCGCACAAATCTGGGAAGCCTGCTGCGTGCCGGTACGGAAAATCCCAAACTGCTGCAGGCGCTCGGTGTGAATGTGCCGCTTCTGGTCACCCTGACCTATGGCGTGGGCTGTGCGCTGGCCGCTGTGGCGGGCGTGATGGCCGCACCGATTTATCAGGTCACGGCGATCATGGGATCCAACCTGATCATTGTGGTGTTTGCGGTGGTGGTGATTGGCGGCATGGGTTCGATTGCGGGCTCGATCATCACGGGCCTGGGCCTGGGCGTGGTGGAGGGGTTGACCAAGGTCTTTTATCCCCAGGCCTCTTCCGTATCGATCTTTGTGATCATGATCATCGTGCTGCTGATCAAGCCGGCGGGCTTGTTTGGTCGCGTGCGCTAGGAGCCTGCCTGTCATGAATCTGACGCTGACGACCAAGATCTCGATAGCCATCGTGGCCTTGCTGGCGCTTGTGCCGTTTCAGGGCTTCGTCTACGACCTGTTCATGATGAAGGTGTTTTGCTTTGCAATCTTCGCGGCCTCGGTCAATCTGCTGCTGGGCTTTGCAGGATTGCTTTCGTTTGGTCATGCGGCATTTTTCGGATCGGCCGCCTATGTCACTGCCCATGCCATGAAGGAGTGGGGCGTGACACCGGAAATCGGCCTGCTACTGGGGGTCTTGGTCTCCACTGGCCTGGGTTATGTGTTTGGCATGCTGGCCATTCGCCGCCAGGGCATTTACTTCGCCATGATCACGCTGGCCCTGGCCCAGGTGATTTTCTTCTTGGCCACTCAGGTGAAATTCACCAACGGTGAAGATGGCATTCAGGGTGTGCCTCGCGGCATGTTTTTAGGCCTGGTGGACCTGTCCAGTTCCACGGCCATGTATTACTTCACCCTGCTGGTGTTTGTGCTGGCGTTTCTATCGATTCAGCGCATCGTGCACTCGCCTTTTGGTCAGGTGATGAAGTCGATTCGTGAGAATGAGCCCCGTGCGATTTCACTGGGCTACGACGTGAACAGCTATAAGCTGGCTGCTTTTACTCTGTCGGCGGGATTGGCTGGCCTGGGTGGGGGCTTGAAGAGCATCGTGTTGCAGCTGGCTTCGCTCTCCGATGTGTTCTGGCACACCTCTGGTGAAGGCGTGTTGATGACCATTCTTGGGGGTATTGGCACCCTGTGGGGCCCGGTAGTGGGCGCCGCAGTGGTGGTGAATCTGCAGAACTATCTGGCCAATCTGGGTGGCTGGAGCACGATTGCCACCGGGGCAATCTTCGTGATCTGTGTGCTGACATTTAGGCGCGGCATCGTGGGTGAGATCGCCCACAAACTGAAAATCAAACTCTAGGCGTAAGGCGCGGGCGTACTTGCACTACTTGCATCGCTCGAATTGCTGAGCCCCTGTCAAAAAGGGAATCGGTTTCGCGCCTAGGACTCTAGCCGCTTGCGGAGTTCAAATTTCTGAATCTTTCCGGTGGATGTTTTGGGCAGCTCCCCAAACACCACCGCGCGGGGCGATTTGAATCCTGCCAGCAGGGTGCGGCAGTGGCGGATGATGTCCTCTTCTGTGGCGGCTGCGCCCGGTTTGAGTTCAACAAACGCACAGGGGGTCTCGCCCCACTGGGCATCCGGCTTGGCCACCACAGCAGCGGCAAGCACGGCGGGATGCCGATAGAGCGCATCTTCGACTTCAATAGAGGAGATGTTCTCACCGCCCGAAATAATGATGTCTTTGCTGCGGTCTTTGATTTTCATATAGCCATCGGGGTAGACCACCGCCAGATCGCCTGAATGAAACCAGCCGCCTTTGAGCGCCTGGGCTGTGGCCTCGGGATTTTTCAGATAGCCGCGCATCACGACATTGCCACGGATCATGATCTCGCCAATGGTCTCGCCATCCATGGGCACAGGCTGCATGGTCTCGGGATCCAGCACTGCGACCTGTTGCTCCAGCTGCTTGCAGATGCCTTGGCGCGAATTCAGTTCGGCCCGCTCCTGCAGTGGCAGTGCTGCCCATTCGTCCTGTTGTACGCCGATCAGCACGGGGCCATAGACCTCGGTCAGACCATAGGCATGAAGAATCTCAAAACCCATTTTCTCCATGCCTTCGATCATCGCGGCAGGGGGTGCGGCACCACCCACCATGGTCTGGACTCTATGTTCGATGCCGGCCTTTAAGTGATCGGGCGCGTTGATGAGCAGATTCTGCACAATCGGCGCCCCGCAGTAGTGGGTGACACGATGCGTGCGGATCGCATCAAAGATGGGCTGAGCTTCGACCCTTCTTAAGCAGACATTGACACCCGCCATGGCCGCGACTGTCCAGGGGAAGCACCAGCCATTGCAATGAAACATCGGCAGCACCCAGAGGTAGACAGGATGCCGCTGCATGCCCCACTCCAGCGCATTGGAAACGCCGTTGGTGTAGGCGCCGCGGTGGGAATAGACCACGCCCTTGGGGTTGCCGGTGGTGCCCGATGTGTAATTCAGGCAGATGGGATCCCATTCGTTCTGTGGCCGTACGATCTCAAATTCAGGATCAGCCGAGGCAAGCAGGGCCTCGTAGTCCAGCCCGCCCAATTGAATTCTTGGCCCTTGATAAAGAGGATCGTCCACTTCAACCAGTTTGGGCAGGGGCTGCTTGTCTTGCGTAAGCATGTCCAAGGCTGCTTGTATGGGGCCCGCAAACTCCTGGTCAACGATCAACACTTTTGCTTCGCTGTGGGCAAGCATATAAGCAAGGGCCCGAGGGTCCTGCCGGGTGTTGAGTGCGCAGAGCACGGCCCCTGCCATGGCGATGCCGAAGTGGGCCTCGACCATTGGCGGTGTGTTGGGCAGCATCACGGCGACTGTCTCAGCGCGTTGAATGCCCAATTGGGAAAGGCTGCTGGCCAATCTTTTGCAGCGTGTAAAGGTGTCGGCCCAGGTGCGTTTCAAATCGCCATGAATCACGGCGGTTTTTCTTGGATACGCCAGTGCCGCCCGCTCGATAAATTGAATCGGGGTCTGAGCGGTGAAGTTGGCCGGGCCCTGATCCAGCCCCGTGGCATAGAGTGCGGTGCTCATGCCTGTGCAGCCATCGCGGCCTTGATGTGTCGCTCAGAGGGCAGCCAGGCCACCGTGAAGGCTGTGCAGCAGGCAATCAGTGCCATGGCAAAAAATAGCGCTTCAAAACTTGTGGCTTTCACAATTGGCCCAAGCAAATAGACCGCAATACCACTTACGCCAAATGAGATGGCAATCCGGATGCCCGCCACGCGGCTGCGCATGCGGTCATCGACATAGCGCACCACCACGGCATCCAGAAAGGGAATTGCGCCAAAGATCGCCGCCATGAAACCCAGGGCACAGATCCACAGCACCCAGCCCGTCGACTGGGCTGCAATTGCAAACAGAAAGATTTGTGAAACCACGATGCCCAGATAGAGTGGCTTCATCGGCACCCGATCAATGAGTCGGCCCACGATCACTTGGCTAAAGGCTGCTACTGCATAAACAGATGCCAGTAGCATGCCCAGCGTGGCCGGATCGCTGATTACACCCACAAAGCGTTCCCGAAAGAGTTCGGTGTTGCCGTTGGTCGTGAAATTAAAAAGTAGTGCACCGGATGTCGAGGCGATGGTGGTGACAGTTAAGGCCCGCATGGTGATACGCCGTGGCATCGGATGGGGAGAGGATTTCTTCTTCCCTGGTGCGTGGCGCTCTTCGGGTGCGAATCGCGCAAAAAGAAATCCCATCGCCACGGCAAGCAGCGCGGGAAGAATGAAGGCTGCGCGCCAGCCGAAATACTTCACCATAAAGCCGGTGACGATCGCTGCAATTGCCAGGCCCATATTGCCGGCCAGATTGTTCCAGCCAATGGTGACTCCAGGTGTCTTGGTGGTGCTCAAGAGCATAGGAATGCCGACCGGGTGATAAATCGATGCAAAGGCGCCCATGAGTGTTAAGGCCATTGCAATTTGTATTGGACTTTGTGCGAGCGCTACCCCGATGCAGGTGATTGCGATGCCAGCAAAAAACACCAGCATCATTTTTCTTCTGCCCCATAGATCGCCGAGTCTTCCCGAGGGCACGGAACCTAGGCCGAACATGATGAAGGCGCCTGCGGTGTAAGGCATCAGGTCTTCCCAGCGCTCAATGCCGAATTCCAGGGCAATGGTGGTGACCGCAGAAGCAAAGACCAGCAGCACAAGGTGGTCTAAGGCGTGGGCCGCATTGAGCAGCAGGGAGGTGGGCCGATTCATAGTCCGAAATTGTACGGTCAGCTTGCTGAAAAATGAGTTAGTAGGGATACTAGGCCCTCACTAAAAAGCGGATCCGCATGTCGAGCATCACAGAAAAAATCAAGCACAACCCAATGTCCTTCGCCCTCTGGCTCATGCTGGTCTGCGGCTGCCTGATCGGACTGATTTCATTCGGGATCCGATCCTCTTTTGGTCTATTTGTGGATCCGATTGCGGGCAGCGGTGGATTTAATTTTGGCCGTGAAACCTATGCCTTTGCCATGGCGATCCAGAACCTCTTCTGGGGCATCGGCCAGCCGATTGCGGGCGCGCTCTCGGATCGCTTCGGCCCATGGCGTGTGCTGGCAGGTGGTGGGGTGATCTTCGCCGCGGGTCTGGCCCTGATGACGGTCACCAGTGACCCCCTTGGTTTCTCGATCACGGCAGGCATCTTGATTGGCCTGGGCATGAGCGGTGCGGGACACAATACGGTGCTTGCGGCATTTGCCCAGCTGATGCCTGTGGAGCGTCGGCCCTGGGCCATGGGATTGGCAACAGCCATGGCCAGTCTGGGCCAGTTCCTGGTGGTGCCGCTGGGCCAGGCCTTTATCGAGGCTTATGGCTGGGGCGCAACCTTGCTGATCATGTCTTTTGCCATGGCCACCACACCAGCCCTGGCGCTGTCATTGCGATCCAAAAAAAATGCGGCTCATCATTCGGCAGCTTCTCTGACTGCCACTGCAGATTCATTTAAAGAGTCATTGCGGCAGGCGTTCGGTCACTCCAGCTATTGGCTCTTGATTGGTGGGTTTTTTGTTTGCGGTTTTCAGCTTGCATTTATTACCGTGCATTTCCCGCCCTATCTTGCCGACATGGGCGTGTCGGCCAAGACGGCCAGCTGGGGCCTGGCAATGATTGGTCTTTTTAATGTGATTGGTAGTTATGCAAGTGGTCCCTTGAGTGCACGGCTCTCGCGCAAGGTGTTGCTGTCAATGATTTACATTTCGCGTGCGGCAGTGATCACCATCTTTCTGCTGGTGCCGCTCTCCACCGCATCGGTCTTGCTCTTCGGTGCGGCGATGGGGGTGCTGTGGCTCTCTACTGTGCCACCGACGGCGCAGCTCGTGGGCATCATGTTTGGCAATCGCTATCTCTCCATGCTGTTTGGCTTTGTATTTCTGTCGCATCAGATCGGGGCGTTTATCGGTGTGTGGCTGGGCGGTCTGATCTTTGCCTCGACCGGTAGTTATCTGCCGATCTGGTGGGGCGGGGTAGTGTTGGCAGTGATGGCGTCGCTTCTGCATATGCCGATTCGCGAGCAGCTCTGGGCACCCAAGCCCCAGCCGGCCTGATGGTGTTGTGAGAAAAAAAAGATTTGGCCTGAACACCCATGTGGGAGGCGTGCTGCTGCTGGTGGCCAGCACCCTGGTGGTGGTCGCACTTTGGATTGCAGTGCAGGCCTCTCGCACGGATCCTCTGCCCACACTGGTCTGGGCCAGAGATCTTCCCGATGCCAATGTCATGACTGCCAGTCCGCTGGTGCTGGATCGGCTGGGTAATGGCTGGTGGTGGGTCTATGCGGGGCCGAAGGATCGGGAGAAGCTGCGGCAGGCGGGTGTTGCGTTTGCGGTGGCGATGCCGATGCCGCTGGCGCAGATGGCGGGATGTTCGATGCCGCCGCTGGATTACAAGCTTAGTCCTTAGAACGCTTCTTTCTCGGCTTCCAGAAACGCCAAGCTCGTGTACTTCCCGATGTTCGCGTCGAACCCGGCAGTGCGCTGCGCACGCGAGGCAACGCGTGGGTCTTTCAGCACCAGTGCTTTGGCAGCAGATAAGTCTTTGCCGTCTTTCACCGCCTGCAGGCAGGGCTCCCAAATGCCTGCCATCAGTTCCCAGTAATCTTTGATCAGCCCCTTGCTGGGGTTGCCATGGCCAGGCAGCCAGGTCTGATCACCCGCATTTTTCTGCAGGGCCTCATAGTATTTGAAGGTGCCAGGATAGGAGCCATCATCAATATTCGCGATGCGGTTCTCCATTGCGATATCACCAATGTGGGTGATCTTGTCTTCCACCACTTCCACAGACAGATCGCAGGGCGTGTGGGCTGTGCCATAGAAATGCATCTTTAGTTTCGTGTCACCGAAATCCAGCACCTGGCCATTTTTCACTTCAGTATTGGGTGCAACAATCTTGGTGCCCGCAGTGGCCTGATTGGTCCAGCGCTCCATCAGTCCTTTCCAAAGGCTACCTTCTGTGCCCCGGATACGCTTGATGTTTTCTTCCAGGGCATAGATGGGAATATTGGGATAGGCCTCGGCGAATGCGTGATTGCCCAGCCAATGGTCGCCGTGATAGTGGGAGTTGAACACCCCGATCACAGGTTTGTCGGTGATGGTCTTGAGCATGCGAATCGCCATCTCACCAATTTGCACTGAGGCGCCTGAGTCGACCACCAGTACGCCTTTTTGCGTGATCACAAACGTGACATTGGCCATCATGCCGCGATTCTCTGGTGTGGGAAAACTATCCGGTGAATAAATCATCCAGACACGTTGAGACACTTGCCTGGGTTTGATGTCCTTTACTGGCGGTCCACGCAGAAAATCATCCACTGCCTGCGCGAAGACCCGCACTTCAGGCACGAGGCTGAGTGATGCAGCACCCAGTCCCAGACCCACTCCCGTCTTCCATGACCGGCCAAGAAAGCGACGACGATCCATCTTGATCCCCCTTAATGCCTTTATGCGCATGAAGCGCAATGCTACACTTCCGGCATCGTGCGCGGTTTGATGAACATCAGTTTTCGCTTTCGGCCAAGGCTCCTGGACCATCTGGGTGGTTACAGCCGACAAGACTTGACGCATGACATCTCTGCAGGCATCACGGTTGGAATTGTTGCGCTGCCACTAGCGATGGCCTTCGCCATTGCTTCGGGTCTGCCCCCGCAGGCGGGACTTTTCACTGCGATTGTTGCCGGCTTTCTGATCTCTGCTTTTGGTGGCTCCTCGGTGCAGATTGGCGGGCCGGCAGGTGCCTTTATCGTGGTGGTGTTTAGCATCGTGGAACGCTATGGCGTGGCCAATCTCATGATCTCCACCATCTGTGCGGGCGTAGTGATGATTTTGATCGGGATGCTGCGCTGGGGGGGATTGATCCGCCTGATTCCGGTATCGATTGTGATCGGCTTTACCAATGGCATTGCTGTGTTGATCGGGCTGTCTCAGGTGAAAGATTTCCTTGGGCTGCAGGTCGAGAACATGCCCGCGGAGTTCTTTCACAAGATGGCAGTGATTATGCAATCACTGCATACGGCTGATCCCACGACGATCGCACTCTCTGTGACTGCGTTGGCCACGGTGGTGTTCTGGCCGAAGAGTTATGCTGGCCACGATTCGCTATTTGGCCGACTGATTGCGCGACTGCCCGGAACCCTGGTGGCGCTCGCAATGGGCACACTGGCGGTCACGCTCTTAGACCTTCAGGTGGTGACCATCGGCAGCGCCTTTGGTGAAATTCCTCAGGGCCTGCCGCCGTTTACTGTGCCGGAATTCAATTGGGATACGGTGCGTTATTTGTTTGCACCGATTCTTACGATTGCATTTCTGGGCGCGGTGGAGTCTCTGCTCTGTGCGCGGGTCGCCGACTCCATGACCAAATCGAAGCATGATCCCAATCAGGAGCTCGTGGCCCAGGGCATTGCGAATATCGCTGCGCCGCTGTTTGGCGGATTCTGCGCTACAGGCACTGTTGCCCGCACGGTGACCAATATCCGCGCCGGTGGCCGCACGCCAGTGGCGGGCATGGTCCATGCGCTTACCTTGCTGGTGATCATGCTGGGTGCTGCGCCGCTTGCGAGCAATGTGCCGCTGGCCACGCTCTCGGGCATTCTGATGTTCGTGGCCTGGAATATGGGCGAGTGGCGTGAGTTTATTCGCCTGAAAAATTTCTCCTATGCCTATCGCACCATTCTGATCGCCACTTTTGTGCTCACTGTGGTGACCGATGTGACGGTTGCCGTTGAGGTTGGCCTGGTGCTGGCCTGTGTGTTCTACATTACTCGCATGTCCACCTTGACGCGGGTGGAGCCGTTGACTGCCCAGGAGCGCACCGCCTTGGGCATCGCCCGCGAGGATATTGAAGTGGTGCGGGTGGTGGGCAGCCTCTTTTTTGGTGCCATCAGTAAATTGGAAGGCATTGCCGAAGATCATCGTTTAATGCCACGTGTGATGGTCTTGGATTTCTCGGCCTTGATTCAGTTGGACACCACAGGTGTCGAGGCATTGACAGAGCTCTATCAGCGCTTGAAAGATCACGGCGCGGAGCTGCGCATTGCAGGGGCCAGTGGTCAGCCCCTCTCGGTGATGGAGCGCTCAGGCTTTGTGGATAAAATTGGCCAGACCGCTTTCTTTAAGACCCTGACCGAGGCCTGCGATCACCATCCGGGCTGATCGGATTGTCTTAAGCAGGTTTGCAAAGTGCAGCTGCAATCTTGTTGATGAAAGCGATACAGGCTAGCCAGTGTTGCGCAGGGCTGCAGCGATGCCGTTGATCGAGAGATGAATACCAATCTGGGTGCGCTCATCCTGCTGGCCGGAGCGCCAGCGTCGGATCAGTTCAATCTGCAGGTGATTGAGCGGATCCAGATAGGGTGATCGGTTTGCAATGAGTTCCGCCAGCATGGGATTGCTTGAGAGTCGGGCTTTCTCGCCTGTGATTTTTTCCAGCGCCTTGAGTGTTTTGTCCCATTCACCCTCAATTCGACCAAGGACAGCCTTGGCAAGCCTGCGGTCCTGAACCAGATCGGCGTAACGCTGGGCCACACTCAAGTTGGCCTTGGTGATCACCATTTCCATATTGGCAATAAGTGTGGAAAAGAATGGCCATTCTTGGAACATGCGCTTCAGTAGCGCCGTGTGGGTTTTCGGTGCGGTCTTGATGAAGGCTTCAATCGCGGATCCAAAGCCATACCAGCCTGGCAGATTCACACGGCTCTGGCCCCAAGAAAAGCCCCAGGGGATGGCCCGCAGATCAGCAATGCTGCGCGAGGCCTTGCGCGAGGCGGGCCGTGAGCCGATATTGAGCTGCGCGATTTCGCTGATCGGCGTGGACTCGAAGAAATAGTCTTCAAACCCTTCTGTCTCATAGACCAGGGCGCGATAAGCCTGCATGCTCAGTATTGAGAGCTGAGCTGCCGTATCCAGAAATTCCTGCGGCACTTTTTGTTTGGCTGAGAGCAGCGTTGCCTCGAGTACAGCGGAGACCAGTGTCTCCAGATTGCGGGCGCCGATCTGGGGATTGGCGTATTTGTTGGCGATGATCTCGCCTTGTTCGGTGAGCCGAAGCTGGCCATTCACACTGCCAGCGGGCTGGGCCAGTATGGCTTGGTAGCTTGGCCCACCACCACGGCCCACGGTGCCACCACGGCCATGGAAGAGTCGCAGTGTGATGCCCGGTGTCTTCTTAAACAGTTCAGCCAGTTCGATAGAGGACTTATAGAGCTCCCAGTTGCTGGTGAAAAATCCGCCATCCTTATTGCTGTCGGAATAGCCCAGCATGATGTCTTGCTCACCGCCGGATCGTCGCACCAGATCGGTGATGCCCGGCAGGCTGTAGAAGGCCTCCATGATCGGGGCTGCGTAGCGCAGATCCTCAATCGTTTCAAATAATGGCACCACAATCAGGCTGGCAAATCCATCCCGATCCAGGGTGCCTGCCATCAGCCCACATTCCTTCTGAATCAGGAGCACTTCCAGCAGATCACTCACGCTCTCGGTGTGACTGATGATGGCGTGGCGAATTGCTTCGCTGCCAAACCGTTGATTAATGGCAAAGGCGGCCTCAAAGATCGCCAATTCGCTTTCCGCATCCTCGGTGTAAGTCACATGGCGCGAGCGCAGGCTGCGCGCATCTTTCAGCAGAATCAGCAGCAGCTCAATCTTGCTGTTCTCTTCCAGGTGCTCATAGCCGCTCTCAATCTCGGCGCCACGCAGCATCTCCGCAACCACGTGTTCATGTACCGCGGAGTTCTGACGCAGGTCGGTGGTGGCCATGTGGAAACCAAACACCTCTGCGGCACGAATTAACGGCAGCAGGCGTGATCGGGTCATGGCAGCACCATGATGGGTGAGCAAAGACTCGCGGATCACCAGCAGATCATGCAGGAACTCCTCGCTGCGAGCGTAGGGATCGGCGGGCTCCACTGCATGCCGCATGGCCTCGGTGCCCGTTAAAGACTGCAGTGTTGCGGCCAGTCGCGCATAGATCCCGATCAGTGCCTGCCGGTAGGGCTCATCCTGGCGGTGCGGATTGGTGTCGCCCGAGCGCTCGGCCAATTCACGCAACTCTGGTGAGCAGCCCGCAAGGGATTCGCAGACCGAGAGTTCACCGCCCAGCTCGTGGATCTGTACCAAATAATGGCGTAGCACCACTTCGCTGTGGCGGGCCACGGTGCGCTCCAGTGTGCTTTGTACGACGTTGGGGTTACCGTCCCGATCACCCCCGATCCAGTTGCCCATGCGAAAGATGGGTGTGATCACACCAATCTTGGCCTCACGCTCGATCCGCTCGTATAGCCTGGGCACTTCATGTAAGAAAGTGCTCTGGTAATACGAGACTGCATTTTCGATTTCGTCATCGACCGAGAGTTTGGAAATTCGAATCAGCCGCGTCTGCCACAGCTGGGCCACACGTGCGCGGATCATGGCCTCGACATCCGACTGATCCTGGGTGGACTGTCCCGATCGATAGCGCTGCAGCAGTTCACTGATGGCCCGTTTCGCATCCAGAATGCTTTTGCGTTGCACCTCGGTGGGATGGGCGGTCAGCACCGGTGAAATCCAGGCCTGCTGCAATGTGGCCTGAATTTTCTTGGCGGGGATTTTCTCTTCTTTGAGTCGGCGAAATGTACGGCGCAGACTGCCTTCTGCTGTGGCGGGGTCTTCGCTTGCTAAGGCCCGCAGGCTAAATTGGTCTTCAGCGATGTTGGCCAGGTGTGAAAAATAAGTGAAGGCCCGAATCACACTCACTGCTTTATCGGGTGTGAGCCCTTTCAGAATTTTGTCGAGCGAGCGGCCAGCCTCCGCATCGGCCTTGTGATGGAACCGCACACTGAGCTGGCGGATTTTCTCGATTAAATCGTAAGTTGCTTGGCCTTCCTGTTCGCGGATAGTGTCACCCAGAATCGTGCCAAGAAAGCGGATGTCATCGCGCAGAATGCGCTCGGATGCGGTTGGCATGGGGTTCACACCTTGTGGTCAGGGGCGGGCGTGCGCCGCAAGATGGGCATCAAGCGACTCACGTTCATCAAAAACGAAACAAGTGCCGCGGTAGTGGTGGGCATCGGTCTCTTCGAAATATTTCAGGATGCCACCCTCAAGCTGATAGGTATGCTCTAGGCCGATCTCGCGCATATAGATGGCGGCTTTTTCGCAGCGAATACCCCCGGTACAGAAACTCACAATGGTTTTGTCTTTGAGCGCTTCTTTGTGGGAAGAAATGGCCTGGGGAAATTCCGTGAACTTACTGATGCGGTAATCGATCGTGTTATTAAAAGTGCCGTAGTCCACCTCAAAGGCATTGCGGGTATCCAGCATCACCACGGGTCGGCCTTCGTCATCGTGGCCTTGATCCAGCCAGCGATTGAGCACCTCCGGTGCAACCGATGGCGCGCGGCCTGCATGGGGCCGGATGGTGGGGTGGTTCATACGGATGATCTCGCGCTTGATCTTTACCAGCATTTTCTTGAAAGGCTGATGGTCTGACCAGCTCTCTTTGGGATTGAGATCTGCAAAGCGTGGGTCTTGCTTTAGCCATTTCACAAAGTCGTGGATATGTTCAGCCGTTGCTGCCAGAAACAGGTTGATACCTTCTTCAGCAATCAGGATGGTGCCTTTCAAACCCAATGCCTGCGTCTGATCCAGCAGGCGCTCCCGAAGGTCGGGCAGGTCATGGATTGGCACAAACTTATAGGCTGAGATATTCAGAATCGTGTTCATGATGACTGCAGTGATAAAGATGATATGTGCTGAAGATGGTGTCTGCGCGCTGCGATTAGATTTGTTTCACATTGACCACCAGTCGACCGCGGACTTGTCCGGCAAGAATCTCCGGCGCAATCGTGATCGCGCGCGATAGGCTGATTTCTTGCGTCATGCCATCCAGTTTTTCCAGACTGAGATCGTTGGCAAGACGCTGCCACACGGCTTCACGCTTGGGCCGCGGCGTGGTGACACTGTTGATGCCATAGAGCGTGACGCCACGCAGAATGAAAGGCGCAACCGTTGCCGGGAAGTCCATGCCCTGGGCCAGTCCGCAGGCGGCCACAGCGCCATCCCACCGTGTCGTGGCGCAGGCATTGGCCAGGGTGTGACTGCCCACGGTGTCCACCACGGCAGTCCAGCGCTCCTTGCCCAGGGGCTTGCCGGGCTCGGAGAGTTCTTTGCGGTCCATGATCTCTTTGGCCCCCAATGATTTGAGGTAATCGGCTTCATTTAATCGGCCGGTGGACGCCACCACGTGATAGCCCAGCTTGGCCAAGACTGCCACTGCGATGCTGCCGACACCACCTGCAGCACCAGTGACCAGAACTTCGCCATCACCCGGTTTGGCGCCATGTTTTTCAATGGCCAACACGCAGAGCATTGCAGTGTAGCCAGCAGTGCCGATGGCCATGGTTTGTTTGCTGCTTAATCCCGAAGGTTTGGCCACGAGCCAGTCGCCTTTGACTTTGGCGTATTGGGCAAGGCCACCGGGGTGTGTCTCACCCACGCCCCATCCAGTGAGCACTACGGCATCGCCTTTCTTAAACAGAGGATGGCCGCTTTCCTCTACGGTGCCAGAGAAATCGATGCCGGGCGACATGGGGAATTTGCGAATGATGGGTGAGCGGCCCGTGATGGCCAGGCCGTCTTTGAAATTGATCGTGGAGTAGTCGACTTTGACCAGCACATCCTGGTCGCCGGTCGTGACCAGGGCGCTGTCATCAACGGTCTGGATGTCGGCGGTATAGCCGGACTCGGTTTTATTACAAACGATAGCTTTGAATGTGGGCATGGAGTTCTCCTTTGGGATTTCTTTTTATTGTTTGTGTGGAATCAGGTGCTCAGCGAGCCACGTGGTCAGCTCTTCTTCGCTAATCGTGCCAGCGGCTACACCGTAAAAAACCCGATAACGATCTTCTTTGCCAGCTGAAATCGAGTATCCGTTGAGTTGTAAAAACAGAAGACTCACGACCAGTGCGGTACGTTTATTGCCATCTAGAAAAGGATGATTTTTTGCAATCCCGAATGCATAAGCGGCGGCGAGTGCTGGTAGCGATGCATTTTCTGGAGCGTAGACATGAAGATTCTCGGCGCGCGCCAGCGCGGAGATCAGTAGTCCCTCGTCACGCACACCGGGCTGCCCCCCATGTTCCGACAGCTGTCGGTTATGGATGGCAAGCACAACACTCTTGAGAACCCAGACCGGCGAAGTCATTTATTCGGCAAGTTTCTTCAGCACATCACGGTTTTCACGCATGATGTTTTCGGCGGCTTCAAATTGAGCAGCAAATTCAGGTTCATAAGGGGAGAGTTCGACCCCTGATGCGGTTTCAACCACATACAGGCTGTCACCTTTATCGACCCGGAGTTTGGCCAGTAATTCTTTTGGCAAGATTAAGCCGACGGAATTACCAACAGCAGTGAGTTTGAGCGTCGTGCCCATAGCGGTTCCTTCCAATGTTTTAACAATTGTAATAACAGGCTCGAAACCTGTCTAGGGTGAAGTGAGCTTTGATGCTGCTTTTCTGATCTCGGCGCGTGCTTTGGAATCGAGTCTGGTGAGATTGCGAATCTGCATGACCATGCGTGGATTCCTCGCAAGCTGCGCCTCGTGCCGCATTAGAAAATCCCAGTAGAGCGTAGTGAAAGGGCAGGCATGCTCGCCTGTGGATTGGCTGGGATTGAATCGGCATTGGCGGCAGTAGTTGCTCATGCGATCAATGTATTTGCCGCTGGCCGCATAGGGTTTGCTGGCCATCAGACCCCCATCGGCAAATTGACTCATGCCCAGGGTATTGGGCAGCTCCACCCATTCCACCGCATCCACATAAACGCTCAAGTACCAGGCATGCACTTCTTTGGGATGAATACCTGCGAGTAGCGCATAGAGGCCTGTGACCATGAGCCGTTGGATGTGATGGGCGTAGCCTGTGCGTAGAGTCTGAGTGATGGCGTCGCGTAGGCAGGCCATCTCGGTCTCGCCGGTCCAGAAAAAATCGGGAAGTGGCGCCTGGGCATTTAAGGCATTGCGCTCTAGATACTCAGGCATCTGTAGCCAATAGATGCCGCGCACGTATTCGCGCCAGCCCAGTATCTGCCGAATGAATCCTTCTACCGAAGCCAGCGGCGCTTTTCCTGCGCGATACGCGTTTTCAGCGGCTTCCACGACCTCCCGTGCGGAGAGTAATTTCAAATTCAGCGCCACCGAGAGATGCGAGTGAAACAGCCAAGGCTCCTTGGTCCACATCGCATCCTGATAGCGGCCAAAAAAGGACAGCCGATCCTTGATGAAGTGATGCAGCACCTCCAGCGCTTCTTTTCGCGTGACAGGCCAACCCATCAAGGTGTCTGACACCGTGCCTGACACCTCTCCTGGATGGTCTGTGAATCGGTGATTCACCAGATCAATCACGGCTTTGCTGATCGCATCGGGTTGAAAGCGAGTGGGTGCTGGAATCGGTGGTGGCCCTTCTTTGCCAAACGCGTCTCGATTTTCCTGATCGAAGTTCCAGGCGTCGCCAATTGGTTTGCCATCTTTCATCAGGATGCCGGTCTTAGTGCGCAACTCCCGATACCAGTATTCCAGACGTAGTTGCTTACGGCCTTTGGCATGCGCAGCGAACTCACGCACGGTGGAGAAGAAATGGCGGTCTTCACGAATATCCAGCGCCAAGTTGTGGGACGCAGCGGTGGTTTTGATCGCTTGCAGCACACGCCAGTCACCGGGGGCGGTCATGATCAGTGCCTGGGGCTGATGCCGTTTGATAGCCTTAGAGAGTTCTGCGGAAAGTGTGCCGGCGTTATCCGGATCATCGAGCGCGATGTAATCCAGCGGCAGTTTTTTATCTTTAAGTTCTTTGGCGAAATGCCGCATGGCTGAGAGAAACACAGCGATGCGTTGTTTGGAGGATGGAACGTGGGTGGATTCCTCCGCCACCTCGGCCATCCAGATTCGGTCCTGCTGGGGATCAAACCCATCCAGGCCTGAGGCCTGATGGTCCAGCTGATCCCCGAGAACCAAGACCAGGTGACGGATGGTTGCCACTTTCAGGTGAGCTTAAAAAGGGGTGACTGCTTAGGCGTCGCTGTGCCGCCCAAGCAGTCACTGCTGACTTAAGCCGCTTTCAACGCCTGATCCAGATCGGCGAGCAGGTCATCGATGTGTTCGATGCCGAGCGACAGCCGAACCATGTCCTCTGTGACACCGGCCGACTCCAACTCGGTTGGGGCCAGCTGCCGATGCGTGGTGCTAGCCGGATGGCAGGCCAATGATTTGCAGTCCCCGATATTGACCAGGCGGGTGAAGAGCTGCAGGGCATCTTGGAATCGTGCACCGGCGTCTCGGCCGCCCTTCACACCGAAGTTCAGAATGCCGCTGGCACGGCCACCCATGTATTTCTTCACGAGTGCATGGTCTTTGTGATCGGGCAGGCCTGCATAGTTCACCCAGTTCACCTTGGGATGGTTTTTTAGATAGTTGGCCACCGCCAAGGCGTTCTCACAGATGCGGTCCATGCGCAGGGCCAGCGTTTCGATGCCCTGCATGATCTGGAATGCGTTAAAGGGGCTGATCGCCGCACCCATATTGCGCAGGGGCACCACACGGGCCCGGCCAATATAGGCCGCGGGACCCAGGGCCTCGGTGTAGACCACACCGTGATAACTGACATCGGGCTCGTTTAAGCGCTTGAATTTCGCCTTGTGTTCAGCCCAGGGGAACTTGCCGCTATCAATAATTGCACCACCAAGGGTTGTGCCATGGCCGCCCATGTATTTGGTCAGGCTCTGGATCACGATGTCGGCACCATGTTCAATGGGCCGGCAGAGATAGGGGCTGGGTACGGTGTTGTCCACGATCAGTGGCACGCCATGGCGATGGGCGATTTCGGCGAGTCGACCGATATCGGTGACATTGCCCAAGGGGTTACCGATGGTTTCGCAATAGATCGCCTTGGTCTTGGCATCGATGAGTGTTTCAAAATCATCGGGTCTGCGGTAATCGGCAAATTTCACCTGGATGCCATATTGGGGGAAGGTGTGCGCAAACAGGTTGTAAGTGCCGCCATAGAGGGTGGATGCAGACACGATGTTGTCACCCGCCTCGGCAATCGTTTGAATCGAGTATGTGATGGCTGCCTGGCCCGATGCCAGGGCCAGCGACGCAATGCCACCCTCCAGACTGGCGACACGCTTTTCCAGCATGTCCTGCGTGGGATTCATGATCCGGGTGTAGATGTTGCCTGCCACCTTCAGATCAAATAGATCCGCACCATGCTGGGTGTCGTCAAAGGCATAGGCCACCGTTTGATAGATCGGGGTGGCGACCGACTTGGTCGTTGGGTCGGGCGAGTAGCCGACATGCACAGCCTTGGTTTCAAATTTCCACTGATCAGGATTCGTGCTCATGGGGGGCTCCTTGGACGGTTGATGGGGGATTGGCCATTATCTCCCCTTGGCGCGTGGACATGAGGTTTGGCGCCCGGGTGAGTATCATGGCTTATTTCGGGAGACGGTACTGCCATGCTAAAAACTATCGCTTCTACGGTGTTGCTCTGTGCCGGAACGCTGCTCAGCGTTTCCCCAGCCCTGAGTGCCGACTCCAAGCAGGAGCGTCGCGCTGAGATCCAGGCGATGCGTGCCACCGTATTAAAAGATCTCTATCGTTTAAAGCCAGATACAAGGGCTCAGCTTGCGGCCAGCCCCGGCTACGCGGTGTTCAACAACAAGAATGTAAATGTGCTGATTGCCAGTTTTGGTGGGGGCTATGGCGTGGTCCGCGATAACCGAACCGGCCGCGACACCTATATGAAAATGGGCGAGGTCGGCCTTGGGTTAGGGATGGGTATTAAAGATTTTCGGGCTGTGTTTGTCTTCCATAGCCCCGAGGTAATGCGCAAGTTTATTGAAAGCGGCTGGGAGTTCGGCGGTCATGCCGATGCTGCCGCCAAGGCGGGAAGCGCGGGTGCTGCGGTCTCGGGTGAGATTCTGTTGGATGGCATCACCGTGTATCAGATCACCGAAAATGGGCTTGCATTACAGGCAACACTGAAAGGTACCAAGTACTTTAAGGACTCGGAGTTAAACGAGTAATCTCTTGGGCAGACGGTGCGGGGCTTGATTCGCAAGTTCCCCAGTAAAAATCGATGAAAATAAAGGGCCCGAGTTTTCGGGCCCTTTGATTTTCTGGGAGCATTTATGCCGAACTCATCTACAGTGCTGCTTACGATCGGCCTGCTGATCGCATCCAACGTGTTCATGACCTTTGCCTGGTATGGGCATCTGCGCAATCTTTCCGCGTCACCGATCTGGATCGCGGTACTGGCAAGCTGGGGCATTGCGTTTTTTGAATATGCCTTGCAGGTGCCGGCCAATCGGATCGGATTTCAGGCGCTCAGTCTTGCCCAGTTGAAGATCATGCAGGAGATCATCACCCTTGCCGTGTTCATTCCGTTTTCGATCTATTACATGCATCAGCCCATGAAAACGGATTTTCTGTGGGCGGGGTTGTGCCTGATCGGTGCGGCGTATTTTATTTTTCGGAGTTGAGTGCGGATTCGATTCGTTCCGCTACGCAAATGAAAAGGGCCCAGAACTGAGTCTGAGCCCTATGTGATGGTGGAGCCGGCGGGAATGGTTGCGACATAACTTTGCTGCGCAAAGTTAGTCTTCACCGAGGCTTGGAGTTTGAGCCGGCGGCATTGTGTCTGGCTCGCGTTGCCTCCGCGAGCCATCCATCCCTCGCTGGCGCTCGGGACCGCCCTTACGGGCGTCTTTCGCGAGCAGTGCTCGCTCACCGAACACCGCGTCCGAGCCGTCCGCAGATTCGCGTTTCCCCACAATTTCACGCTGCTCAAAGCAAAAAGCCCACTTGCGTGGGCCTTGTGCTTTGAGTTGGTGGAGCCGGCGGGAATCGAACCCGCGTCCGCAAGTCTTCCAAAGACAGTTCTACATACATAGTCGATCTATTTGAATTTAACCAAGTTGCTTAGCCAACCGACAGGCCGGCAACCGGCGATCCGCTTGTTTTAGGCACTGGCTCCACGGCTTAGCCAGTGACGATCTGATGTGCATGACACCGCTGTGGTGTGACCCACCCGGCCCATCAGAGAGCCGGTGCGGCGCTCGCTAGCCCTTAGGCTGCGAGTGCAAAACGTTCGTCGTTTGCGTTTGTTTTTTTTCGACTGTATTTACGAGGGAATCGAGCCTCGGTATGCCCTGCGCTTCTTCACTACCCACGTCGAAACCGGGTCGGCCCCATGTTTCTCTGCTTGCAACTAGGACGCGAAGTATGGGGGAAAGGTTCCGTGAAGTCTAGCTTTTTGCAATGACCGCGAGCAGGTCTTCCGCCTTCTGAATCAGGGCATCGGCCCCCCATTGGGGTGGCAGGGGCTCTTGCACGTGGTGGCCGAAATCACAGCCAATAGTCCATGTGCCCGCGGCAAAGCCCGACTCGATATCCCGCAGATCATCTCCCACATAGACCACGGCCTGGGGTGGCAGGTTCAGGCTGCTGATGGCGTGCGCCACAGGTGCCGGATGGGGCTTGGCGTGCGGCGTGGTGTCGCCACTCACCACCACGGCACAGCGGTGATACAGATCAATATCTTTGAGCAGGGGCTCGGTGAATCGCGCGATCTTGTTGGTCACGATGCCCCAGGCAATGTGATTGGCCTCCAGTGCTTCCACTACCGCATCCATACCCGGCCACCAGGTGGTGTGGCGCGATAGGCATTCGGCATAGACCTCCATGAAGGTTTTGCGGGCGTGCTCGAACTCCGGGTGATCGGTGCCAATGCCCAAGCCCCGGGTGATCATGCCGCGCGCACCCTGGGAGACCCAGGGCCGCAGTTCATTCACGGCCATCGGCGGCATGCCGCGCTGTTCTCGCAACACGTTGGCCACATGGGCCAAATCGGGTGCGGAATCCAGCAGGGTGCCATCCAGATCAAACAGCATCGCGCGTCGCGGCTGGGCCTGCCAGCTGTGCTGCCAGTCGGGGCGGGGGAAGGGGGTGCTCGACATTTGTGGATTGCCGCGCCCGCTCATTGCAGGCGCGCAATGACGATTTATTTTCGATACGCCATCAGGTAATTCACACTGGTGTCGCGCGTGAGTGAATAGACCTGGGTGATCGGGTTGTAGCTCATGCCCAGCATCTCTTTCAGATCCAGGCTGGCATCGCGAGCGGCATCGGCCAACTCAGAGGGCTTGATGAACTTGGCGTATTCATGGGTGCCCTTGGGCAGGATGCGCAGCACATATTCCGCGCCGATGATCGCAAAGAGAAAACTCTTGGGGTTGCGGTTGATCGTGGAGAAAAACACCCAGCCACCGGGTTTCACCATAGTGGAGCAGGCGGCAATCGTGGCGGCTGGATCGGGCACGTGCTCGAGCATTTCCATGCAGGTGACCACATCAAACGAAGCGGGCTCCCGGACCGCCAGGTCTTCTGCGGCAATCGCTTCGTAGTCGACCTTCACGCCGCTTTCCAATCCATGCAGCTGGGCCACTTTTAGCGGTTTTTCTGCCAGGTCAATGCCCTTCACATTGGCGCCAAGCTTGGCCATGGATTCGGCCAGGATGCCGCCACCACAGCCGACATCCACCACCCGTTTGCCGCTGAGTTGAGCCAGGTTATTGATCCAGTCCAGGCGCAGGGGATTGATCTGGTGCAGGGGCCGAAATTCGCTGTTGGGATCCCACCAGCGGGAAGCAAGGGCACTGAATTTTTCCAGTTCTGCGCGGTCGACGTTTGCGTTCATGGCGATTGTGTTTTCAAAGAGGGCCAGAGGTTAGGGAAAGCATATCGGAAAAGAAAAAGCCCCGCGATGCGGGGCTTTTCCGATGGGCCGCAGTGGGCTTATTTCACGTTGCGAGTGCCAACCACTTCGACCTCTACACGGCGATTCTTGGCGCGGCCTTCCTTGGTCTTGTTATCTGCGACCGGGGACTTCTCGCCCTTGCCTTCGGTGTAGACACGGTTGGCAGGAATACCCTTGCTCACCAGATAGGCCTTCACGGCATCGGCGCGGCGCTCGGAGAGCTTCTGGTTATAGGCATCGGTACCCACCCAGTCGGTATGGCCCACCGCCACGATCACCTCAAGGTTGAGTGCCTTGGCCTGCTCAACGAGTTTATCGAGTACGAGCTTGCCTTCGGGTTTGACGACCGATTTATCGAAATCGAACAGGGTGTCGCTCTTTAGGCTGATCTTTTCCACGACGGGCTTGGGGGGCGCTGGAGGCGCTGAGGGTGCTGGAGGCGCTGCCACAGCAGGGGCCGAGGCGGGCGCTGCTGGCGCTTGGGCTGGAGCAGCAGCCGGAATTGCTTTCTTGGGAAGCAGATCGGGATCGCATTCCTGAGTGGCCATTTGTGGAGTCCAGTAGCCGGTACGGACGCACAGGCCGAAACCGCTACGCACGGTGCCGCCTAGGGACTGCACATAGCCATTGCTCTCGACGGGTGCCTGGGCTGCGACCGGGGTGATCGCGCTGGAAAACACTGCCAGGGCTACCGAAGAAATCAGGACAAGAATCTTATTTTTAGCCATAAAAAAAGCCCTCCGAGTTACGGTAAAGAAGGGACGAACCTTAGCACCGCAAAGTTCCAATTCTGCCACAGGAGAGGTGGATTAAGAAGGTAAAATCGCGCGATGGAATCCTTCGCCAAAGAGACCCTGCCAGTCAGTCTGGAACAGGAAATGCGTCGCTCGTACCTGGATTACGCCATGAGCGTGATCGTGGGCCGGGCACTCCCCGATGTTCGTGATGGACTCAAGCCCGTGCATCGCCGGGTGTTGTTTGCCATGCACGAGCTGAACAACGACTGGAATCGGCCCTATAAAAAGTCGGCCCGTATCGTGGGTGATGTGATCGGTAAGTACCACCCCCATGGGGATTCCGCGGTCTACGACACGATCGTGCGCATGGCCCAGGACTTCTCCCTGCGCTACATGCTGGTCGATGGCCAGGGCAACTTTGGCTCGGTCGATGGCGATAACGCAGCAGCCATGCGTTACACCGAGATCCGCCTCTCCAAGATCGCCCATGCGCTCTTGGAAGACCTGGACAAAGACACGGTGGATTTCGGGCCCAACTATGACGGCAGCGAAAAAGAACCGTTGATCCTGCCGGCCCGCATTCCGAACCTGCTGATCAATGGCTCCTCCGGTATTGCCGTGGGCATGGCCACCAACATTCCGCCGCACAACCTCTCTGAGGTGATTGAGGGCTGCTTGAAGGTGCTCCACACGCCTGATGTCACGGTGGACGAATTGATTGATCTGATTCCGGCACCCGACTTTCCGACAGCCGGCATCATCTATGGTCTTGCGGGTGTGCGCGAGGGTTATCGCACGGGCCGTGGCCGCGTGGTCATGCGGGCCAAGACCCACTTCGAAGACATTGATAAGGGTGCCCGCCAGGCGATCATCATTGATGAGCTGCCTTATCAGGTGAATAAGCGCACTCTGCTTGAGCGCATTGCCGAGCATGTGAATGAGAAGCGCATTGAAGGCATCTCCGATATCCGCGATGAGTCGGACAAATCCGGCATGCGGGTGGTGATTGAATTAAAGCGCGGTGAAATGCCGGAAGTCGTGCTCAACAATCTCTATAAGAACACCCAGCTGCAAGACACCTTCGGCATGAATATGGTGGCGCTGGTGGATGGTCAGCCGCGCACACTGAATCTGAAGCAGATGCTGTCGGCCTTTATTGATCACCGCCGCGAAGTGGTGACCCGCCGCACGGTGTTCGAGCTGCGCAAGGCCCGCGATCGTGGCCATATTCTGGAAGGCCTGGCTGTCGCGGTCTCCAACATGGATGAAATGATCGCGTTGATCAAGGCTTCCGCCACACCGGTGATTGCCAAGACCGAACTCATGTCGCGCACCTGGCAGGCCTCACTGGTAAAAGAGTTGCTGGCACGCGCTACAGAAAAAACCATCTCTGAGGCCTTCCGGCCCGAGGGCATCAGTGAAACATTTGGTCTGAAGGCCGATGGCTACAAGCTTTCGGATATCCAGGCCAATGAAATCCTGCAGATGCGCCTGCAGCGCCTGACTGGTCTTGAGCAAGACAAGATCGTGCAGGAATACAAAGAGGTGATTGAGAAAATCGCCGATCTGCTGGATATCCTGGCCACGCCCGCACGGATTACCGCCATCATTGGTCAGGAACTACAAGACATC